>NZ_JBEOXE010000019.1:0-89391 GCF_040296485.1 Streptomyces sp. NPDC002138
CAGATGTGGAAGCCCGGTAACGGGTGGAGCTGACTGGTACTAATAGGCCGAGGGCTTGTCCTCAGTTGCTCGCGTCCACTGTGTTAGTTCTGAAGTAACGAACTGTGCCGTATCCGGTTTGGTTAACTTCATAGTGTTTCGGTGGTCATAGCGTTAGGGAAACGCCCGGTTACATTTCGAACCCGGAAGCTAAGCCTTTCAGCGCCGATGGTACTGCAGGGGGGACCCTGTGGGAGAGTAGGACGCCGCCGAACAATTTTTCCGGGAAAGCCCCGCACCTTTTGGTGCGGGGCTTTTCTGCGTTCCGGACCGGACATGCATAGGGTCGGTGTCATGAGCTATGACCTCGTCATCTTCGACAACGACGGTGTTCTGGTGGACAGCGAGCCGCTCTCGAACACCATTCTTTCCGGGTACCTGACCGAGCTGGGGCACCCCACCTCGTACGAGGAGTCCCTGCGCGATTACATGGGCGCCGCCGTGCACCGGGTGCACGACACGGTCCTGGAGCGGACCGGGGAGCGGCTGCCGGCCGACTTCGACGACACCCTGCACGCCCGGGTGTTCGCCGCGTTCGAGAAGGAACTGCGGCCCGTCGCCGGAGCCACGGACGTCCTCGAGGAGCTCACCGCGCGCGGGATCCCGTACTGCCTCGCCTCCTCCGGGAGTCACGAGCGGATCCGGGTGGGGCACCGCACCACCGGGCTCGACGAGTGGTTCGAAGAGGAGTGGATCTTCAGCTCCGAGGACGTCGGCAAGGGCAAGCCCGCGCCGGACCTCTTCCTGCACGCCGCCGAGCGGATGGGAGCCCGGCCCGCGCGCTGCGTCGTCGTCGAGGACAGCCCGCTCGGAGTCCGGGCGGCGCGGGCCGCCGGAATGGACGTCTTCGGTTTTACCGCCATGACCCCGGCCGAACGGCTCGCCGGTGCCACCGGCCTGTTCGGCGAGATGAAGGAGCTCCCGGGGCTTCTCCAACTCGATATGTGATCTCTCTACCCACGGGTAGGCCCCGCGCCTACGCTGAGCCGCCATGACAGCAGACGTGCGGCTGCGCCGTGGACGAGGGTCCCTGGGCTTCAGCTTCTTCGTGCAGGGCGTCACCTTCGCCCTCCTGGTGACCCGGATCCTCGCCATCCAGCACCAGTACGGCATATCCGACGGCCTCCTGCCCGCCTTCCTCGCCGCCGTCCCCGTCCTCGCCGGGGTGTCGAGCGTGGTCACCGAGCACCTGGTGAAGCGGGTCGCGCCCAGCACCGTGCTGCGCTGGGCGCAGCCGCTCGTGCTGCTCGCGCTCCTGGGCGCCGGCGCCGGGACCCGGATGTGGCACATCGCGCTGGCGCTCGGGGCGTTCGGGCTGGCGGTGGGCGCGCTCGACGCCTCGATGAACATGCTCGGGGTGAGCCTGCAGCGGGCGTACGGCCGCAGCATCATGCTGGGTTTCCACGCCTCGTACAGCCTCGGCGGGATCGTCGGCGCGTCCGCCGCGTGGGCGTGCGTGCACTGGCACCTGTCGCTCTTCGAGAGCTATCTGCCCGCCGTGGTGATCCTGCTGCCGCTGGCCCTCGCCGCGAGCCGGTACTACGTCGACACCCCGGCCGCGGGCGCCGGCGGGGAGCAGGGGGAGGCGCCGTCGGGGTGGCCGACGAGCGGCGGCCGGCTGCTGCTGCCGCTCTGCCTGGTGATGGCGTTCGCGTACATCGGGGACTCGACGGTCTCCAACTGGGGCGCCAAGTACCTGAAGGACGTCCTGGGCAGCTCCGAGCAGCTCTCGACCGTCCCCTACAACGTCTACATGGTGACCACCCTGCTCGGGCGGGCCGTGGGCGACCTGGGGGTGCGCCGCTTCGGCGCGGTGGCCGTCGTACGGGCCGGGACGCTCGTCGCGGCGGCCGGGTTCGCGGTGGTGGCCGCCGCGCCCGGGGCGTGGGTCGGGATGCTCGGGTTCACCCTGCTGGGGATCGGGCTGTGCGTGATCGTGCCGCAGACCTTCGCGGCCGCGGGCCGGCTGTTCCCGGAGTCCTCTGACACGGCCATCGCGCGGCTCAACATCTTCAACTACGTCGGGTTCCTCGTCGGGGCGCCGTTGGTGGGGGCGCTCGGTGACACGTGGAGCTACCGGGGGGCCATGCTCGTCCCGATGGCGCTGGTCCTGATCACGCTCCTCTACGCCCGCTCGTTCGCCCCGGAGGGCGCCCGATACGGTGTCGGACATGAGCGGCGAGTCGGTGACAGGGCTGTTGATGTGGGACGAGGCGGTAACGAAGTATGACTTCGGGCCCAGCCATCCGATGGATCCGGTGCGCCTGGCGCTGACCATGGGCCTGGTGCGGGCCTTCGGTCTCGACCGGGAGATGGACGTGCGCGCCGCGAAGGCGGCCGGTGATTCCACGCTGCGGCTGGTCCACCGCGAGGACTACGTCGCCGCGGTGCGGGAGGTGTCAGCAGACCCCGGGGTGGCCGACGGCTCGTACGGGCTGGGCACCCTGGACGATCCGGCCTTCCACGGGATGCACGAGGCCTCCGCGCTGATCGCCGGGCAGTCGGTGGCGGCCGCGGAGGCGATCTGGCGCGGGGAGGCCGCGCACGGCGTGAACTTCGCGGGCGGGCTGCACCACGCGATGCCCGGCGGGGCCGCCGGGTTCTGCGTCTACAACGACGCCGCCCTTGCGATCGCCCGGCTGCTGGAGCTGGGGGCCGAGCGGGTCGCCTACGTCGATGTGGACGTGCACCACGGGGACGGCGTACAGGCCGCGTTCTGGGACGACCCGCGGGTGCTGACGGTCTCCCTGCACGAACACCCGCGGACGCTGTTCCCGCAGACCGGCTGGCCCGAGGAGACGGGCGGCCCGGCCGCCGAGGGGTCGGCCGTCAACGTGGCGCTGCCGGCCGGGACCGGGGACGAGGGGTGGCTGCGGGCCTTCCACGCCACGGTGCCCGAGCTGTTGGCGGACTTCCGGCCGCAGGTGCTGGTGACGCAGCACGGCGCCGACACGCACTTCGAGGACCCGCTGGCGCACCTCGCGGTGTCGCTGGACGCGCAGCGGGCCGTGCAGGAGGCCTGCCACGACCTCGCGCACGCCCACGCGGACGGGCGCTGGCTGGCCCTGGGCGGCGGGGGTTACGCGATCGTGGACGTCGTACCGCGGTCCTGGACGCATCTGGTGGCGATCGCCGCGCACCGGCCGCTCGACCCGGAGTCGGCGGTCCCGGCGTCGTGGCGCGACGAGGTGTACGCGCGGACCCGGCAGCTGGCTCCGGCCCGGATGACGGACGGGCGCAGCCCCGCGTGGCGGGAGTGGGAGTCGGGGTACGACCCCGCGGACCGGATCGACCAGGCAGTGCTGGCGACGCGGCGGGCGGTGTACCCGCTGCGCGGGATGCTGACCTGAGGGGCGGCCGGGCGGGCGCGCGGACGGCGTCCGCGCAAGCGTGACATTAGGCCAACTGTGGGGCTGTTTCGGTGAATTGATGATCAGTCGGGCCGGGTGCGGCAGCATCGGAGGGTGTTGAGCACCGGCGCGCTGCGTGCGCATCTGCTGGCCGCCCGGTTGGCCGGGCCCGTCGCGACCACCCGGGAAGAGAGCCTGCGCAGCTACCGGCTGTTCGCGGCCCGTGATCCGAGGGTGCTGCTGGGCCTGGATCCGGAGTGGGGCTGGGCGCAGCCCGACCTGCTGCGGCTGATGGCCGACAAGTGCGGGGTGTCGGCGGACCCCGCGCACGTCGACGGCCAGGACGTGATCGATCCGGAGCGGACACTGGCCGGACTGGACGCCTTCGCGGGGCGGTTGCGGGAGGCCGCGCTGGCCCGTGCTCCGGTGCTGTTCGGCACCGGTCACCCGCACCGCCTCCTGGGGTTCTACGCCACATTGGCCCAGGCGTTGTCGGCGGTGGGCTGTGTTGTCCTCACCCCGGCGCAGGGGGTGGCCGTGGACGTTCTGACGCGGTTCGGCGTACGTACGTACCGCCTCGCCTACGTACGGGGGGTCGCACTGGTACGGGAGCCCGGCGCGCGTCCGCCGGGGGGCGCCACCGGCGCGCACACCCATTCGCCGCTGCCGGTTCGGATCGCGCTGGGGGCTCTGGCGGAGGCCGGGGAGCCGCTTCCGGAGCTTGTGGTGGGGGACCACGGATGGGTCTGCGGGGCAGGTCAGCTGGGTTTCGAGGCGATCGGGCTGGCCGATACGGACGATCCGGCGCTGTTCGTCGGGGAGGCCGAGGGAAGGGTCGCGGCGGTGGTTCCGCTTGATGACGCGGTGCGGTCGGACTACTACCGACCGCTCACACGGTACGTGCTGGGGCGCGCGGGGCTCGCGGGCTGAGGTGTGGCCGGGACTGGTGGCTGTAGCTCCTCTTCCCCACTCGTATCACCCGCCCCTACTCTGGGGAGTGAGCGTGCGACGACGGGGCGTAACCGGAGGGGAAGCCGGTGCCCGTCATGCGCGGAAGGTCAAAGGTGTGTCATGGCTGCTGGCGAGAGGCCTCTCAGTGAGGTTCAGTTCCTGACCGTGGCGGAGGTCGCCTCGGTGATGCGAGTGTCGAAGATGACCGTGTACCGCCTGGTGCACAACGGTCATCTGCCCGCGATCCGGGTGGGCCGGTCCTTCCGGGTGCCCGAGAACGCGGTTCACGAGTACCTCCGAGAGTCCTATGTGGGGGTGGAGTCGGCCTGAGACTGACGTCCTCGGCCCCCCTCGGCCGCATGCGGATTACGGGCTCAGAGATCTGGCGGGTAGGCTAGGCCGACGTAGGTCGTGTGGGCCCAGACGCCCCGCACCGATCCCCGCTAGCGCGGGGATGTTCCGAGAAGTGAGCGAGGGTAGTCGTGGGCTCTGTTATTAAGAAGCGGCGCAAGCGGATGGCCAAGAAGAAGCACCGCAAGCTGCTCAAGCGCACCCGCGTGCAGCGCCGTAACAAGAAGTAAACGGCAGCTGTACGTGTTTTCCGCAGCCCCTCCACCATTCTGGTGGGGGGGCTGCGGTGCAGCCGGGGTACGACGAGGGAGGCGCTGAGCAGTGGGGAAGGTCGTGCTCGTGACTGGGGCAGCCCGGCAGCTGGGAGGCCGATTCGTACGCCGGATCCAGCGCGACCCGGAGGTCGAGCGGGTGATCGCGGTGGATGCCGTGACTCCGCCGCACCGACTGGGATCGGCCGAGTTCGTCCGTACGGACATCAGGCAGTCGGCGATCGCCCGGGTGCTGGCCGAGTACTCCGTGGACACCGTGGTGCACCTCGCGGTCACCGGCGGCGGCGGGGTGGGAGCGGGCGGCGCGGGAAGCGCCGTGAAGGAAACGAACGTCATCGGGACGATGCAGCTCCTCGGGGCCTGCCAGAAGTCCCCGACGGTGCGCCGTCTCGTCGTGAAGTCGAGTACGAGCGTGTACGGAGCGGCCCCGCGGGATCCGGCCGTCTTCAGCGAGACCACCCAGCCCAAGTCACTGCCCGCCGCGGGCTTCGCCAAAGACGCGGTCGAGGTCGAGGGCTACGTACGGGGCTTCGCGCGCCGGCGGCCCGACGTGGCCGTGTGCGTCCTGCGCTTCGCCAACATCCTGGGGCCCTTCGCGGACTCGGCGCTCGCCGAGTACTTCTCGATGCCGGTCATGCCGACCGTGCTCGGATATGACCCGAGGCTCCAGTTCGTCCACGAGGACGACGTCCTCGACGTGCTGCGGCTGGCGGCGGGGGAGCCCCGGCGCGGGAGCCTGAACAGCGGGACCTTCAACATCGCGGGTGACGGCGTCCTGCTGCTGTCCCAGTGCTCGCGGAGGCTGGGGCGGCCGACGATAGCGCTGCCGCTGCCCGCGCTCACCTGGGTGGGCTCCGCGCTGAAGGCGGTCGGGGTCACCGACTTCTCGCCGGAACAGACCAGGCTGCTCACGCACGGGCGGGTCGTGGAGACCTCCCAGATGCGCGAGGTGCTGGGATTCAAGCCGATGTACACGACCGCCGAGACCTTCGCGGACTTCACGCGGAGCCGGGGGAACGGGCTGCTGCCGCCGGAGCGGGCGGGGCGGGCCGTGGACCGGGTGGCGGGGATGCTGAAGGTCGACGTTGCCGTGGCAGGAGACGGAACCGGAGCCGGAGCCGGGTCCGCGGTCGAAGAGGGAGCGCAGCGATAGTGGCGGACGCCAAGGTCATTCCGTTCGACGAGGACCGTCCGCGCCGGCGGGCCCGGCGGGTCCGGGCGGTCGCCGGATCCGACGCGGGGTCAGCGGCGGCTCCGGGGAGTGGTTCCGGGGCCGGTTCCGCGGCCGTGGGCCCCCAGGGGGCGGTGCCCGGTCCGGCCGTCGTACCCGCGCCGGTGCCCGCCGCCCCGAGCGGCTGGGAGCGGCGGCTCGCGGGCGGGCTGGCCTTCCTGCGGCGCCGTGTCACCGGTGACTACGAGGTCGACGACTTCGGGTACGACAAGGAGCTGACCGACCAGGTCCTGATGTCGGTCCTGCGACCCGTGTTCGACAAGTACTTCCGGGTCGAGGTCAAGGGCATCGAGAACATCCCGAAGGAGGGTGGCGCGCTGATCGTGGCGAACCACTCCGGGACGCTTCCGCTGGACGGCCTGATGCTGCAGGTCGCGGTGCACGACCACCATCCCGCGCAGCGGCACCTGCGGCTGCTCGCGGCGGACCTGGTGTTCATGCTGCCGGTGGTCAACGAGCTGGCGCGCAAGGCCGGGCACACCCTGGCGTGCGCGGAGGACGCGCAGCGGCTGCTGGAGGCCGGGGAGCTGGTCGGGGTGATGCCCGAGGGCTTCAAGGGGATAGGGAAGCCGTTCGAGGACCGGTACAAGCTGCAGCGGTTCGGGCGCGGCGGCTTCGTGTCGACGGCGCTGCGGGCGGGCACGCCGATCGTGCCGTGCTCGATCGTGGGGGCGGAGGAGATCTACCCGATGATCGGCAACGCCAAGACGGTGGCGCGGCTGCTGGGGATCCCGTACTTCCCGATCACTCCGACGTTCCCCTGGCTGGGGCCGCTGGGCGCGGTGCCCCTGCCGACGAAGTGGACGATCCAGTTCGGTGAGCCGATCGCCACGGACGGGTATCCGCCGGAGGCGGCGGAGGACCCGATGCTGATGTTCAACCTGACGGACCAGGTGCGGGAGCAGATCCAGCACACGCTGTACAAGCTGCTGGTGCAGCGGCGGTCGGTCTTCTTCTGATTGAGGCGTCGAGCGTGGCCGGACGCCGGCGGGGCATCGCTGCCCCGCCGGCGTCCTGGCGTCGCGCCGTCAGTCCGCGTCCTCGCCCTTGATGCCCAGGCCCGGGAGCAGTCCAGGGAGCAGGGGCGGGAGGGTGATCTCCGGATGCGGGATCTCGGGGGTGACCGGCGGCAGCTGGCCGCCGCTCGCCGGGGGCGGGTTGAGCAGGCCGTCGGCGCCGCCGATGAGGCCGCCGGTACCCGCGGACCGGGAGCCCGAGGGGGACGGCGAGGGCCCCGCGGAGCCGCCGGACGGGCCGGAGCCCGCGGTCGGGGGCGCGGAGTGGTGCGGACCGCCGGTGCCCGGCTTCGCCGGGGCGCCGGAGGAGCCGGGTCCCCTCGACTGTTCCGGTGGCTTCGGCAGCAGCCCCTGGAACGGCTCGACGTCATCGTCTATGGCCTGGAAGACCGACGTGACCTGTTCGCCCACGTCCGTGAGCTGCGCCGGGAGCTTCTCGCGAAGCCTGCCCCACGCGTCGCGGTGGGAGCGGGAGAAGGACGACAGGGCCTGGATCGGGCCCAGCGAGCCGTCCCGCGCGTACGCGGACTGGAGGAGCCGGTGGCCCTCCTCCGCGTCGTGCTTCATTCCCGCGAGGGCCCGGCGGATCTCGCCCAGCGCCTCGTGGTCGAGCGCACCCGGCGACCTGCCGCGCTCCATCAGCCGACGGGCCTCCGACAGGCGGTTCGAGGCCTGGTCGAGATAGAGCTCGCCCCGGTCCGAATCGTCGTCGGCCATGCCCAGCTTGAGATCCTCCATGCCCAGCTTCACCGGGTACAGGGAATCACCCGGCAGGGCGTCGGTGCTGGCAGCGGCCACTCCGCTGAAGGCTCCCGCGGCCACACCGACCGTGAGGCCGCCTGCTGCGATGCCCTTGGACCAGCGGGAGCGGGCCATTTTCCGGAGCGGGGTCGCCCGGTGGGCGCCGCGACCGGTCCGCTGCTCGGGCACCAGAGGGTCCGAGGCGGCACCGCCCCCGGACCTCTCTTCCATCACCATGGTCTCCATGGCGGCAATGAGCTGCGCTCGTTGCACCACTTTGACATCGGCGTCCATCTGCGGGCGTGGCATTTCGCCGAGCGCGCTCGCCAGGGCCAACAACCGGTCGCAGTCGGCAGGTTCGGCAGGTGCCTCGGACTGCTCGGCCGCCGGCTCCGGTTCCGAGGGTTCGGACGGGGTCCGATCCTCCAGGGCCTGGGCGAAGGCGTTCGCCCGCCGGTGCGGAGAAACGTTCGCGATCACTGGCGGCACCTCCTCTCGTCATGACGATCGACTCCCCGGGGTGTCCGGAAGGTTGCCTTCCTTGAGCACATCCACCCTTTCGAGTGATCGGCTTCGGGCAGGGCGTGTCCACAGGGAGCCTGCATTCCGCACAACGAGCCACGCGGCACTTGGGTTACGGACGAAGGATGATCGGACCACAGCGTCATGGTCAGCGGGCGTCGTCCGGGAGGAGCCGGGCCAGGGTCCGGACCGCCCGGTACTGCAGCGTTTTGATCGCGCCCTCGTTCTTCCCCATCACCCGGGCCGTCTCGGCGACCGAGAGACCCTGCAGGAAGCGCAGGGTCACGCACTCCTGCTGCTGGGGATTGAGTTTCCGTACGGCCTCCAACAGCGCCGCGTTGGACAGGGACTCCAGGACGGAGTCCTCGGGGCTGCGCTCCACCTCGTTGGCGTCGAGCATCTCGCCGGTGGTGACCTCGAGGCGGAAGCGGCTGGACTTGAAGTGGTCCGCCACCAGGTTGCGCGCGATCGTCACGAGCCAGGCGCCGAAGTCGCGGCCCTGCCAGGTGAAGGTGGAGATGCGGCGCAGCGCCCGCAGGAAGGTCTCACTGGTGAGGTCCTCCGCGGTCGCCTTGCCGCCCACGCGGTAATAGATGTAGCGGTAGACGGTGTCGCTGTACTGGTCGTACAGGCGACCGAAGGCATCGGCCTCGCCGGCCTGGGCCCGCTCGACCAGATCCATCATGCGGGCGCTGTCGCTGTCCGCGGTGGGACGGCGGGTGGTCGGCGTGGTCGTGCCGGTGCCGCCGCTCGGACCGGAGCCCGCGCGGCCGCGTCTGCCCACGGTCGCTCCGCCATCCGTCAGGGCATAGCAAGGACCTACGGGGCCGAGGCCGGCGGGGACCGAGGCGGCGAAAACGGGGACGGCGTACGCGGTGGGGACGAAGCCACGCAGGTGGTCGATGACCGTTGCGCGCAGCGTAGCCAGGCCCGAGGCGTCAACCCCGACAGGTGGGTACACGGGACTCCCAGAGGCAGAGCTTCCATCACGTGCAGTGCGGGACCGTTCACTCGTCGTGGCGACGAATGGGCGGTGGCATGCGTTTGAGGAGAATAACGCTTCGTACAGGCAGCGCTACACCTAGTTGCTCAAATCACCGGTTCCGTCGCTTCTGTAGCGTGTCGAGGGCATATTCAGTCGCACTCGGTGATCGGTTATTGATCACTTCTGTACGCGGAATGGTGGCTTCCGGGGCGGCTCGCGACCGAGTGAGGCATGCCGGAATGCCGCGCCGAGGGCACGGGTAGACCGGGGGAATGCCCGCCGCGGGGCCGTGGGCCGGGCGTGCGGGGAAGGGTGGCCGGGCGGGGCGCCGGTGGTGGCGCCCGAGGGCTACTTGCGGCGCCTGTGCAGGGCGATCGCGGCGGCCGCGCCGCCCGCGATCGCGCCGACTCCGGCGGCCGCCGGGACGCCGACCTTCACGGCCTTGCGGCCGGTGCGATAGTCGCGCAGCCGCCAGTCGTGGGCGCGGGCATGCTTGCGCAGTTTCGTATCGGGATTGATCGCATACGGATGTCCGACCAGTGACAGCATCGGAATGTCGTTGTGCGAGTCGCTGTACGCGGCGCAGTGCGCCAGGTCGAGCCCCTCGGCGGCGGCCAGCGCGCGCACGGCCTCGGCCTTGGCGGGGCCGTGCAGCGGCTCGCCCACCAGGCGGCCGGTGTAGATGCCGTCCACGGACTCGGCGACGGTGCCCAGGGCTCCGGTCAGGCCGAGCCGGCGGGCGATGATCGTGGCGGTCTCGACCGGGGCGGCCGTGACGAGCCACACCTTCTGGCCCGCGTCGAGGTGGGCCTGGGCCAGGGCGCGGGTGCCCGGCCAGATCCGCTCCGCCATGTACTCGTCGTAGATCTCCTCGCCGATGGACATCAGCTCGGAGACGCGGTGGCCCTTGACGATGGACAGGGCGCTGTCGCGGGCGTCCTGCATGTGCTCGGGGTCCTCGACGCCGGCGAGGCGGAACCACGCCTGCTGCCAGGCGAAGCGGGCCAGCTCGCGGCGGCGGAAGAACTCGCGCTTGTAGAGGCCGCGGCCGAAGTGGAAGATCGCGGCGCCCTGCATGACGGTGTTGTCGAGGTCGAAGAAGGCGGCGGCCAGCTCGTCCCCCGCGACGGGGAACTCCGGCTCGGGCGGCTCGGGGGCCGCGGGAGGCGCCGTGTCCTGTGGGGCCGCGGAGTCCAGGGAGAAACCGATCCCGGCCGGATCATCGGCCAGGGCGGTCTTGCGGGCGGCCTCGGCCGAGGCCTCGCCGGCCAGCACGCTCCGCGCGGTGGCGGAGCGCCTACGAGGGGTGAGCCATCCCAGAGAGGACATGACGCGAGCATAGCCACTGTGTTCGGAACTTCCCGAACCCGGCGGATTCCAGGGCGGTGAACAATGGATGCATGAGCCCTTTGCTGCGCCGTAAGGAAAAGAAGAGTCCGGCAGAGCGGATGGTCACCTTGATCGGCAAGCCGGGGTGCCATCTCTGTGACGACGCCCAGGAAGTGATCGGGAAAGTCTGCGCCGACACCGGTGCGCAATGGGAGAAGAAGGACATCTCGCAGGACGAGGAGCTGTACCGCTTGTACTGGGAGCAAATTCCGGTGGTCCTGATCGATGGCGAACAGCACACCTTCTGGAGGGTGAACCCGGACCGGCTCCGACGGGCGTTGGGGGCCTGACCCCTTCGCCGGTTACCATCATGGGCGATTTATGGGGTCTCGGGGGCGTATCGATGAGGGATGTGTACGGTTTTGCCCCCTTCGGGATTTGAACGGGTTCGGCGCGGCGATGGTTCCGCGCCGGGGTGCCCGGGGCGCGTGACCCCGGTCACTTTGCTCGGACAAATTGGACACTATCTTTGTGCACGCGTTCACAAAGACATAGCCTGCATCCGACGGGGTGGTCCTGGGACAAGAGGCCACCTACAGCCCCGCTCATCCCGCAGGAGCATCGTGGCAACTGGCCGAACTCACCGACCGGCGACCCGCAGCCGAGGTATTCCCGAGGCCACTGTCGCCCGGCTTCCGCTGTACTTGCGCGCCCTCACGGCGCTCTCCGAGCGCTCGGTACCCACGGTGTCCTCCGAGGAGCTGGCGGCCGCCGCCGGAGTCAACTCCGCGAAGCTGCGCAAGGACTTCTCCTACCTCGGTTCCTACGGCACCCGGGGCGTCGGCTACGACGTCGAGTACCTCGTCTACCAGATCTCCCGGGAACTCGGCCTGACCCAGGACTGGCCGGTCGTCATCGTCGGCATCGGTAACCTCGGCGCCGCCCTCGCCAACTACGGCGGCTTCGCCTCGCGCGGCTTCCGCGTGGCCGCGCTCATCGACGCCGACCCGGCGATGGCCGGCAAGCCGGTCGCGGGCATGCCGGTGCAGCACACCGACGAGCTCGAGAAGATCATTTCGGAGAACGGCGTCTCCATCGGGGTCATCGCGACCCCGGCGGGCGCCGCCCAGCAGGTCAGCGAGCGGCTGATCGCGGCCGGAGTGACCTCCATCCTGAACTTCGCGCCGACCGTCCTGTCGGTGCCGGAGGGCGTCGACGTGCGCAAGGTCGACCTCTCGATCGAGCTGCAGATCCTCGCCTTCCACGAGCAGCGCAAGGCGGGCGAGGGCGCCGCTGCGGCCGCGGCCGCCGCCGGTGAGGACGAGGACGGCATCGAGGCCGCGGCGTCCCTGCCGCAGCCCGCCGCCACCCGTGCCCCGGCCGGGACCGCCGCCACCGCCGCCTCGGCGGCGCGCAAGGGCGGCCCGGAGGGCGACGTACCGGCGGTGATGCCGGCATGAGTCTGCTCGTCGTAGGGCTGAGCCACCGCAGTGCGCCCGTGAGCGTGCTGGAACGCGCCTCGCTCTCCACCGATGCCAAGGCGAAGCTGCTGCACGACACCCTGGCCGCCGAACCGGCGACCGAGGCGGCCGTGCTCGCCACCTGCAACCGGATCGAGCTGTACGCCGACGTGGACAAGTTCCACGCCGGTGTCGCCGAGCTGTCCACGCTCCTGGCGCAGCACAGCGGTGTCGCGCTGGAGGAGCTCACCCCTTATCTGTACGTGCACTACGAGGACCGGGCCGTCCACCACCTCTTCTCGGTGGCGTGCGGGCTGGACTCGATGGTCGTCGGCGAGGGCCAGATCCTCGGCCAGATCAAGGACGCGCTCGCGCTGGGGCAGGAACTGCACACCGCGGGCCGGCTGATCAACGACCTCTTCCAGCAGGCCCTGCGGGTCGGCAAGCGGGCGCACTCGGAGACCGGCATCGACCGGGCCGGGCAGTCGCTCGTCACCTTCGGGCTGGAGCAGCTGGCCGTGCGGGTGCCGGTGGCCGAATGGGCCGCGGGCAAGCGGGCGCTGGTGATCGGTGCCGGGTCGATGTCGTCGCTGGCCGCGGCGACGCTGGCGCGGGTGGGGGTGGCGGAGATCGTCGTCGCCAACCGGACCTCTGCTCGTGCCGAGCGGCTGGTGGAGATCCTGGCCGGTGGTGGCGCTGCCGCGCGGGTCGTGGCCATGGCTGATGTCGCCGCCGAGCTGACACGAGTCGACGTTGTCGTGTCCTGTACCGGGGCCACGGGCCTGGTGCTGACCGGGGACGACGTGGCCTCGGCCGTGGCCGTGAGCGGTGCGGATGTCTGGCCGCCCTCCGGGGGCGCCTCAAACGCCGGCGGGGCTGGATTTGGCTCGGCCGGGGATGGATTCGGCTCGGGCCGGAGCGGGAACGCCGGGGCCGGTTCGCCCTCCGGGGGCGCCTCAAACGCCGGCGGGGCTGGATTTGGGCCGGCCGTAAACGTCGGCGGGGCTGGATTCGGGTCGGCCGGGAGTGGCAGTGTCGCGGCCGTGCCGCAGGCGACGTTCGGGAACGCCGAGGTCGTGGCGCGGCTCGTGGCCGCCGCCGAGGCCGGGGGGCGGATCGCCGATGCCGGGGCCGCGCGGACGTTGACGGCCGCCGCGGTCGTGGAGGCGGACGGGTGTCCCGTCGGGCTCGACGCGCCGAGCGCGAACGGGCGCTCCGCGCTCACCGGGGTCGACGCCAACGCGCTCGAGCTCCACGGGACCTGGGCCGACCAGGGCGAGGCCGCCGCCCAGCGGCAGCCGCGCCGCACCGGGCGGGCCCTGGACGCGGGGGCCGACGTACGGCTCGCGCTGCTCGACCTGGCGATGCCCCGCGACATCGACGCCGCCGTGCACCGGATCCCCGGGGTGCGTCTCGTCGACATCGAATCGCTCGCCGAAGCCTCCGCCGACGCGCCGATGGCCGCCGACGTGGACGCCGTACGCACCATCGTCGCCGACGAGGTGGCCGCCTTCGGGGCGGCCCAGCGCGCGGCGCACATCACCCCCACCGTCGTCGCCCTGCGCGCGATGGCCGCCGAAGTGGTGGCCATGGAAGTGGCGCGGCTCGACGGCCGGGTACCCGATCTCGACGAGCGGCAGCGGGCCGAAGTGACCCAGACCGTGCGCCGCGTCGTCGACAAGCTCCTCCACGCGCCGACCGTGCGCGTCAAGCAGCTCGCGAGCGAGCCCGGCGGCGCCGGGTACGCCGAGGCGCTGCGTGAACTCTTCGACCTCGACCCGCAGACGGTGGCATCCGTCAGCCGGGCTGACGCGGCCGATCCGAAGAACGACGACCCAGGACGGGCATCATGAACTCACGTCCCGACCAGCCCCTCCGGCTTGGGACACGGCGCAGCAAACTGGCCATGTCCCAGTCAGGACACGTCGCCGACGCGGTCCGCGCCATCACCGGCCGGCCCGTGGAACTCGTGGAGATCACGACGTACGGCGACGTCTCCAAGGAGCTGCTCGCGCAGATCGGCGGCACCGGTGTGTTCGTCACCGCGCTGCGCGACGCGCTGCTGCGCGGTGACGTCGACTTCGCCGTGCACTCGCTCAAGGACCTGCCGACCACGCAGCCCGACGAGCTCGTCATCGCCGCGATGCCGCAGCGCGAGGACGCGCGCGACGCGCTCGTGGCGCGCGACGGCCTGAGCTTCGCGCAGCTGCCCGACGGCGCCCGCATCGGTACCGGTTCGCCGCGCCGCATGGCGCAGCTGAACGCCTACGCCCGCACGCTCGGCAAGGTCATCGAGACCGTGCCGATCCGCGGCAACGTGGACACCCGGATCGGGTTCGTGCACTCCGGCGAGCTCGACGCGGTGGTCCTGGCCGCCGCCGGGCTCAACCGGATCGGGCGCGGAGACGAGGCGACCGAGCTCCTGTCGGTCGACAACGTGCTGCCCGCCCCGGGCCAGGGGGCCCTCGCGGTCGAGTGCCTGGCGTCCAACGCGGACCTGATCGCCGCGCTCGGTGAACTCGACGACCCGTACACGCGGGCCGCCGTCACCGCCGAGCGTGCCCTGCTCGCCGCCCTGGAGGCCGGCTGCAGCGCCCCCGTGGGCGCGCTCGCCGACCTGCTGGCCGACGGGCAGACTGTCAACGCAATGCGCCTGCGCGGTGTCGTCGGAACGCTCGACGGCTCGACGCTGGTGCAGCTGTCCACCACCGGACCCGTCCCCCACTCGTACGAGGAAGCAGCGGCGCTCGGCCGTGAACTCGCGGACGAGATGCTGGCCAAGGGCGCGGCCGGTCTGATGGGGGAGCGATCCCTTTGAACCCCTCACGTCCCACCACCTCCGCCTTCGCGGCCGTTCCCGCGCACGGGCAGGTCACCTTCCTCGGTGCCGGCCCGGGCGACCCGGGGCTGCTGACGCTGCGCGCGGTCGAGGCCCTCGCGGCCGCCGATGTGCTGATCGCGGAGCCGGAGGTGCTGGAAGTCGTCCGTACGCATGCGCGGACGGGTGTCGACACGCCTCAGCTGACGGTTGCTGACGAGAAGTCAGCAGCCGCCGGTGTACCGGTCATCCGGGACGCGGCCAATCTTGTCATGGAGGCCGCGCGCTCCGGCAGGCGGGTCGTCCGTGCGGTCACCGGCGACCCCGGCCTCGACGGGAACGCCGCCGAGGAGATGCTGGCCTGCGCCAACGAGGGGATCCCCTTCGAGGTCGTGCCCGGTGTCGCGAACGCGGTGGGCGTACCGGCCTACGCCGGGGTGCCGCTGCGCGGCCGCTCCGGCGCGGACGTGCGCTTCGTCGACGCGAAGAACGCCTCGGCCCGCTGCTGGAGCGAGGTCGGCGCCAGCGACGGGATCCTCGTGGTCTCCGCGACGCTGGAGACCGTCTCGGCCGCGGCCGCGGAGCTGGTGAGCGCGGGCCGCAAGCCCGACACCACGCTGACGGTGACCGTGGGCGGTACGACGACCCGCCAGCGGACCTGGACCGCGACCCTGGGCACCATCGCCCAGGTGTTCAAGCAGGGCAAGGTGCTCCCCTCGCCGGAGGGCGGCCGGACGGTCATAGCCGTGGTCGGGGAGCACGGCGCCGCCGCGCGGCGCGAGGAGCTGGCCTGGTTCGAGTCGAAGCCGCTGTTCGGCTGGCGGGTGCTCGTACCGCGGACCAAGGAACAGGCCGCCTCGCTCTCCGACCAGCTGCGTTCCTACGGCGCGGTGCCGCACGAGGTGCCGACCATCGCCGTGGAGCCGCCGCGCACCCCGCAGCAGATGGAGCGCGCGGTCAAGGGCCTGGTGACGGGCCGCTACGAGTGGATCGCCTTCACGAGCGTCAACGCGGTGAAGGCGGTGCGGGAGAAGTTCGAGGAGTACGGGCTCGACGCGCGCGCCTTCGCCGGGATCAAGGTCGCCGCGGTGGGCGAGCAGACGGCCGCCGCGCTGGTCGAGTTCGGTGTGAAGCCGGACCTGGTGCCCAGCGGTGAGCAGTCCGCGGCCGGGCTGCTGGAGGACTGGCCGCCGTACGACCCGGTCTTCGACCCGATCGACCGCGTTTTCCTGCCGCGCGCCGACATCGCGACGGAGACGCTGGTGGCCGGGCTGATAGAGCTGGGCTGGGAGGTGGACGACGTCACGGCCTACCGGACCGTGCGCGCGTCGCCGCCGCCGGCGGACACGCGTGAGGCGATCAAGGGCGGCGGTTTCGACGCGGTGCTCTTCACCTCGTCGAGCACCGTGCGCAACCTGGTCGGGATCGCGGGCAAGCCGCACAACGTGACGGTCATCGCCTGCATCGGTCCGGCGACGGCGAAGACGGCGGAGGAGCACGGCCTGCGGGTCGACGTCCTGTCGCCGGAGCCGAGCGTCTCGAAGCTGGCGGAGGCCCTGGCCGAGTACGGCGCGGCGCGCCGCGACGCGGCCAAGGAGGCCGGCGAGGTCGTGTGCCGGCCGAGCGAGCGTCGGCCGGGGGCGCGGCGTCGCCGTACGACCTGACCCGTCCAGCAGTTCCCCACTGGGGCCCGGGCGCGATGCGCGCCCGGGCCCCAGTGGCATGCTCAGGCCATGGACGAGCTGATCGCGGCGGTGGCGGCGTACGACCACGAGACGGCCGAGGCGCTGGTGGCCGCCGGAGCGGACCCGTGCCGGGTGCTGCCCGACGGGACGACCGCGCTGCTGCGGTCCGTCGAGGGCGGCTCCCCGGCGCTGGTGTCGGCGCTGCTGCACGCCGATCCGGGGGCGCGGTGGCCCGAGCCGGAGCGGGTACGGCTGCTGGCGGCGGCCCGGGAGCTGGACGCGCGGGGCGCGGAGGCGGAGCTGCGGCGCCGGGCGGGGGCGGACGGCCTCGTGGAGCGGCGGTGGGTCGAGGAGTGGTGGGCCGATGTCGAGGAATTCACCCTTGGCGGGCTGACGGTCCGCGACGGGTACGCGGGCGTACTGACCACGCTGGAGGCGGCCTTCGGCGTGCGGACGCCGCTGGCGGAGCTGATGGCCCGTGCGGTCCGCCACCCGGACCCCTGCCATGCGGTGTGGGCGGCGAGCCGGCACGCCGTCGGGCCGCGGCCGGACGCGGAGGCCTGGGCGCAGGTGCTGGCCTTCCACCGCCATCCCTCGGCGGCGTACCGGCTCTTCGTGGCCGACTGCCTGTACTCCCGGGAGGAGCGGCTGAGCCCCGGTGCCCCCTGGTACGAGGAGGAGCGGCGGCTGCTGCACGCCTGGGCCGCCGGTGAACCGGACGCGGGCGTCCTCGCGCAGCTGCTCAAGGCCTTCCCGGGGGAGGAGCACATGGACGGGGAGGGTGTCGGGCTGCTGCACCGGGCGCACCCCGATCCGCGGGTACGCCGGGAGGTGCCGCACTGCTTCGGCATGCTGGACGTCCCGCTCACGGACCGGGCCCGGGAAGCGCTGCACGCCATGGCGGGCGACCCGGACGCGCGGGTGCGTTCCTCGGTGGCCGATGCCCTGGCCCACGCGGAGTCGACGGCCGCCTCGCGGGAGGTGCTCCTGCGGCTGCTGGGCGACGCCGAGCACGCCGTACGGCTCACCACCGCCGGGGTGCTGGCCGCATGGGCGCACCACCGGACGCCGGAGGTCGTGGAGGCGCTGGCCGCCCTGCTGGACCAGGACGACCGGATGCTGCGCCTGGAGGGTGCCTACGGGCTGGCGCGGCGCGACGACCCGCGCACGCCGGAGGCGTACGAGCGGGTGGGCCCGCTGGGCCCGGAGTTCGAGCACGACACCCGGGCCGATGAGCTGTGGCGGTGGCGGTTCAGGCAGCGACCCACCGGGTGAGCCCGGCCCAGGCGGCGGGGGTGAGGGCCAGGGTGGGGCCGTCGGTGACCTTGGAGTCCCGGACGTGGACCGTTTCGGTGCCGGTGCAGGTGGCGACTTCGAGGCACTGGGCGCCCTCCTGGCCGCTGTAGCTGGACTTGAACCACTTCAACGAGTTGCTCATCGCTCTCCTAATAGCCGTTCCAACAGGTCCTTCGTGTCAGCGCAGTTGAGGGCCTGAGATCGCAGCATTGCATACCTCTGGGTGAGGTTGCTGACCTCAATCGGGTTGCTCATGAGGAAGCTGCCCCGCTGGGATTCCGAGTAGGCGAAGTGCTCGAACTCTGGTGTTTCCAGGAGGATGAATGGGCCGCTCAGGCCCGCGTGGACGGTGCCTCCGAGGGGCAGCACCTGGAGGGAGAGCCCCGGTCGGTCGGCGCAGGCCCGCAGGTGGCGCAGCTGTTCCCGGTGGACGTCGTCGCCACCGATGCGGTCGATCAGGGCGGCTTCCCAGACGACGAAGCTCAGGCTGTCACGTTGGGCCGTGACTGCTTCCTTGGAGGCATGAGGGTGAACTCCCTGTGTCTGCACGAGCGATATCTGAGCCGACCCGTACTCCTGAAGGAGTACGGGTCAGGGCCCTTCTCCACGCTAGTCACGCAACGCGACCATTACCCCGTGAACGTGGAAATGGATGTGGCCGTGCTGCGTGAGCGGGTCTACCCCCGTAGTCGGCAAACCGTGCGCCCTGCCAGGGAGTTCGCCCGTGTCACACTGCACGCGTGGGGTGTCATACACCGCCAGGACGAGATGTTGCTCTGCGTGAGCGAGCTGGCCACCAACGCCCTGCTGCACGGGGTCCCGCCCGGCCGGGGGTACCGGCTGCGGCTGCTGCGGTGCGGGGGCTTCGTACGGTTCGAGGTGCACGACAGCGGCGGCGGTCGGCCGTGCGTGCAGAACCGGGACGTGGACGCCGAGGGCGGGCGCGGGCTGCTGCTGGTCGCCGCGCTCGCGGACCGGTGGGGGGTCGGGGTGCGGGTGCCGGGGAAGGTGGTGTGGTGTGAGTTCGGGCTCGGGGAGGACGCGGCCCGGGACCCCCTAGGCTGGGTGGCGACTGCTGTCGATGCTCGAAGAGGCGACTGAAGATGAGCGCGTACGGATCCTTCCCCGGCTCGCGGCCCCGCAGGCTGCGCAGCACCCCGGCGATGCGGCGGATGGTCGCGGAGAACCGGCTGCACCCCTCGGACCTGATCCTCCCGGCGTTCGTCCGGGAGGGCATCAGCGAGCCCCTCGCGATCTCCGCGATGCCGGGCGTGGTCCAGCACAGCCGGGACACGCTGCGGAAGGCCGCCGTGGAGGCCGTCGAGGCCGGCGTCTCGGGGATCATGCTCTTCGGGGTCCCGGCGGACGAGAACAAGGACGCGCTGGGCACGGCGGGCACCGAGCCGGACGGCATCCTGCAGCTGGCGATCCGCGACGTGAGGTCCGAGGTCGGTGACGACCTGGTGATCATGTCCGACCTGTGCCTCGACGAGTACACCGACCACGGTCACTGCGGGGTGCTGGACGAGCACGGCCGGGTCGACAACGACGCGACGCTGGAGCGGTACGCCGAGATGGCGCAGGTCCAGGCCGACGCGGGCGTCCACGTGGTGGGCCCGAGCGGCATGATGGACGGCCAGGTCGGCGTGATCCGCGACGCGCTGGACGAGACGGGCCACGAGGACGTCGCGATCCTGGCGTACACGGCGAAGTACTCCTCCGCCTTCTACGGTCCCTTCCGCGAGGCCGTCGCCTCCTCGCTCCAGGGCGACCGCAAGACGTACCAGCAGGACCCGGCGAACTCCCGCGAGTCGATGCGGGAGCTGGCGCTCGACCTCGAAGAGGGCGCCGACATGGTGATGGTGAAGCCCGCGGGGCCGTACCTGGACATCCTGTACCGGGTGGCGCAGGCGGTCGACGTGCCGGTGGCCGCGTACCAGATCAGCGGTGAGTACGCGATGATCGAGGCGGCGGCGGAGAAGGGCTGGATCGAGCGCGACCGGGCGATCCTGGAGACCCTCACCGGCATCAAGCGTGCGGGCGCCGACACGATCCTGACCTACTGGGCGACCGAGGTCGCGGGCTGGCTGCGCGAGGCGCGCTGACCCGGCGGTGCGCCTCGCCAACTGCTCTACGCTGACCCGATGGTGAAGCAGCAGCGTGGCGAGGCGACCGTCGGTCTGATCCTGAGAACCGCGCTGCGCGTGTACGCCGAGTCCGGCCAGCAGGGCTTCACCGTCAGCGCCGTCACGGCGGCCGGAAAGGTCAGCCTCGGCAGTCTCTACCACCACTTCGGCAGCTTCGACGGGCTCGCCGCCGCGCTCTACACCCAGTGCATGGGCAAGCTGTTCGAGGAGATGAACGAGGCCCTGCGGCGCAGCCGCACCGCCCGCACCGGGGTCCGCGCGCTCGTGCACGCCTACCTCCGCTTCACCCAGGAACAGCGGGAGGCGGCGCTCTTCATCCACGCCTCGGCGTACTCCGGTTATCTGGCCCTGCACGCCGAGGAGATCCGGGCGGCCAAGGAGGTCATGCTCGCGCCGATGAACGAGTGGATGCGGCTGCGGATGGAGAAGGGCGAGGTCGCCCCGCTGCCCGGGCCGCTGATCGAGGTCCTCGTGATGGGGCCGGTGGCGGAGGCCGCGCGGCGCTGGCTGTCGAGTGCGTACGATCTCGAACTCGCGGAGGCCGAGCGGTTGTTGCCGGACCGGATCTGGCGGTCGCTGGAGCCGTAGGGGAACGCGGGCGGATCTAGAGGGAAGTTCTAGATCGACCTTCCTCAAGTGGCCTCCGACGAGCGACACTTGTGGTCATGACCGGTGACGACCCCGCCCCCGCGCCGGACCCGCTCGAATTCCTGGAACGCGTGCTGTGGCTCGCCTTCCGGCAGGCGTGCGCCACCATGCGGCTGCACGACGCCGTGCAACGGCGGATCTGGGGCTTCCGCTATCCGCGGGTGGAGGCGCTGGGCTGGCTGCCCGATCTCGGCGAGTCGGCGGAGTACCGCAGGCGGCTGACGCAGATGGACGCCGAATGCGCCGTGTACGTACGCGAGTCGGCCGCGCCGTGGCCGCCGACCGGCGTGGGGCCGCGGGGTGCGCGTGCCGCGGACGGGGCCCGGCTGGTGGTGGCGGCCGCCGTCTGGCCGCGCGCGGGGCTCTCGGGGCTGCGCGTCGCCCGCTACCGGTGGGACGGCGCGCTGGAGGACGTCACGACGGAGGGGGTGCGGCTGGAGGACACCCACCTCGACGTGCCGTGGCTACGGGCGTGCCTGCCGGTGCCGGTCCCGGTTCCGGTGGCGGCGCCGGATCCGCCGGCGCGTCGGGCGCTGGAGCGGTGGCGCAGGGCGGCCGGGGCCCGGTTCGACTGGCTGTAGGGCGGGGTGGGGCGCAGGCTGGATGCAGAGGCCTGGAGGTGGTCCATCATGTCCACGCTCGTCGGATGGCATGTGGAACTCGAATTCTCGGAGGAGGGCCACCGCACCAGCACGGCGGCCCTGCTCAGGCTCGCTGACGGCTCGGAGGTGAAGGGGCGCGGCTACGCCATGCGACACCCCTCCGACCCGGAACAGCTGAGGGTCGGAGAGGAGATCGCGGGCGCGCGGGCCCTGATGGACCTCGCGTCGCAGCTGCTGCAGAAGGCACACGGGGAGATCGACGAGGCGACGGGGCGGCATTCCTACCCGCTCAACCACTGAGGCGCCGATCCGTCGGCCCGCGCGCGGCCCGGCTGCCGGCCCGGCTACGCGGGCATCGACGCCGTGATGACCGAGAAGGCGCCGCCCTGGGGGTCGGCGAGGACGGCCATGCGGCCCGCCGCCATGTCGAAGGCGGGGGCGAGGACGCTGCCGCCGGCGCGCTCCGCGGCGGCCTGGACCTCGTCGACGTTGTCGACGTGGAAGTACGGCTGCCAGTGCGGGGGGACGCCCGGCGGGAGCGAGGACAGGTCCATCATCCCGCCGACCGCGCGGTCGTCGACCTTGAACTCGACGTACCCGTCCGCCCCCGGCATCTCGGAGCGGGCCGTGGTGACGGGCAGGACGGACGAGTAGAACGCCGAGGCGGCCGCGAGGTCGGCGGTGACCAGCTCGTTCCAGATGAGCGCGCCGTGCTCGTTGACGATGCCCGCGCCGTCGAAGGTGCCGGGCTGCCACAGGCCGACGACCGCGCCCGTCGGGTCGGCGATGACCGCCATCCGACCGAGGTCCATGACGTCCATCGGGCCCATCATGACCGTGCCGCCCGCGTCGTCGGCGGACTTGAGGGTGCCGTCGATGTTGTCCGTGGACAGGTACGTCGTCCACACGGTCGGCGGCATCGGGTCGGGGACGGAGCCGTCCGGATTCGACGCCTTCATGATGCCGGCGACGGGCTTGCCTTTGAGGGTGCAGACGGAATAGCCGCCCTGCTCGGCCGGGCCGACTTCGCCCTGCCAGCCGAAGAGGTCGCAGTAGAAGTCGAGGGCGGCCTGCTGGTCGGGGACCATCAGGTCGATCCAACACGGGGTGCCGGGCTTGTAGGGGCCGCTCATGTCGGGCACGGGTGCCTCCGGGTGGGGACTGCTCGGGGATGGACGGGGCGTCCCCTACCCACCCTGAACCGGCCGAACCGAGCCGTACGGGTGAGGGGCGCGGTGGCCTGCTTTCGGAGGCCCACGGGCATTTTGCTAGCAGAATGCTGGCGCCGCGACTATTCTTGTCGCATGGCCACCTTGTACGTACGTGATCTGTCCGACGAGGCGCTCGCCGAGCTGAAGATACGAGCCGCCCGCAGTCGTCAGTCGCTCCAGGCGTATGCCCGGACCCTGCTGGAGGAGGAGGCCGCGACGCCCTCCGTCGAGGACGTCGTGGCGCGGATCCGCTCTCGGGTGTCGGCCGAGCTGAGCGTGGACGCAGTGCTCGGCGACATCGATGCCGGACGGCGGCGCGAATGATCGTGATCGATGCGAGCGCCGTCGTCATGCTGGTCGCGGACGCGGGTCCGGTGGGCGAGGCGGTGCGCGAGCGGGTGGTCGGGGAGCGGCTGGCCGCCCCCTACCTGCTCGACGTGGAGGTGACGCAGGCGCTGCTCGGCCGCCACCGGGGCGGCAAACTCTCCGTCCGTCAGCTGGACGCGGCATGGGACGACTTCGCTGCCCTGCCGGTCAGACGGATGGAGCATCTCCCGGTGCTTCCCCGGGTGCGCGAGCTGTACGCGAACCTCTCCGCGTACGACGCCACCTACGGGGCCCTGGCCGAGGGACTCCAGGTGCCGCTCGTCACCTGCGACGCGCGCATCGCCCGCTCCGGGAGCCCCCGGTGCAAGGTCGAGGTCTTCGGCGCGGTGTAGGACGGCGGAAGGCCCCGCCTCCCGATGGGGGGGCGGGGCCTTCGCGTGCCGGGGACCGTCAGAGCTTCTCGGGGGTGCGGATGCCCAGGAGGGACATGCCCTTGGCGAGGGTGCTGGCGGTCAGGTCGGCCAGGAAGAGGCGGTTCTCGCCGACGGCGAGCTCCGGCTCGGGCTTGATGACCGGGCACTGCTCGTAGAAGGTGCTGAACAGGGAGGACAGCTGGTAGAGGTACGCGGCCACCTTGTGCGGGGCGTACTCGGCGGCGGCCTCCTCGATCAGTTCGCCGAAGCCGTCCAGGTGCAGGCCCAGCGCGCGCTCGGCCGGGGCCAGCTCCAGCTCCGGGCGGGCGAGGGGGGCGCGGTCGCCCGCCTTGCGCAGGATGGAGCGGATGCGGGCGTACGCGTACTGCAGGTAGACCGAGGTGTCGCCGTTCAGCGAGACCATCTGGTCCAGGTCGAACTTGTAGTCGCGCGCGGCGGAGGTGGAGAGGTCCGCGTACTTGACCGCGCCGATGCCGACGTACTGGCCGTTCTCGAGGATCTCGGCCTCGGTCAGGCCGACCTTCTCGGCCTTCTCGCGCACGACGGCGGTCGCGCGTTCGACGGCCTCGTCGAGGAGGTCCACCAGCCGGACGGTCTCGCCCTCACGGGTCTTGAACGGCTTGCCGTCCTTGCCGAGGACGGTGCCGAAGGCGAGCTGGACGGCCTTGGTGTCCTCGTCCAGCCAGCCCGCGCGGCGGGCCGTCTCGAAGACCATCTTGAAGTGCAGGGACTGGCGCGCGTCCACGACGTACAGCAGGGTCGAGGCCTTGAGGTTGCCGACCCGGTCGCGGATCGCGGACAGGTCGGTCGCCGCGTAGCCGAAGCCGCCGTCGGACTTCTGGACGATCAGCGGGGTCGGGTTGCCGTCCGGGCCCTTGACGTCGTCGAAGAACACGCACAGCGCGCCGTTGGAGCGGACGGCGACGCCCGACTCCTCCAGCAGGCGGCAGGTCTCCGCCAGCATGTCGTTGTAACCGGACTCGCCGACGACGTCGGGGTCCTGGATGTCCATGTCCAGCTTGTTGAAGACGGAGTAGAAGTAGATCTTCGACTCGTCGACGAACCGCTGCCACAGCTCGAGGGTCTGCGGCTCGCCCGCCTGGAGGTCGACGACCCGGGCGCGGGCGCGGGTCTTGAACTCCTCGTCGGAGTCGAACAGCACGCGCGAGGCCTTGTAGAGGCGGTTGAGGTTCGACATGGCCTCCTCGCCGGAGACCTCCGTGTCGTCGGCGCCCTCGTCGGACCTGTGGTCCAGCTCGTGCGGGTGCTCCAGCAGGTACTGGATGAGCATGCCGAACTGGGTGCCCCAGTCGCCGATGTGGTGGCGCCGGACCACCCTCTCGCCGGTGAACTCCAGGATCTCGACCATCGCGGCGCCGATCACGGCGGAGCGCAGGTGGCCGACGTGCATCTCCTTGGCCACGTTCGGCTGGGCGTAGTCGATGACCGTGGTGCCCGCGTCCGGCGAGAGCGGCACGCCGAGGCGCGCGTCGGCGGCGCGGGCCGCCAGGGTCTCGGTGATCGCCCGGTCGGAGACGGTGATGTTCAGGAAGCCGGGGCCGGAGACCTCGATCTCCTTGATCAGCTCACCCGTGGCGATGCCCTCGACCACGGTGGTCGCCAGCTCGCGCGGGTTGGCCTTGGCCTTCTTCGCGAGCGCCAGGATGCCGTTGGCCTGGAAGTCGGCCCGGTCGCTTCGTCGCAGCAGCGGGTCGCTCGCACCGGCGTCCGGCAGTGCGGAGGCGAGTGCGTCGGCGACGCGCTGGTTGACGGACGAAGCGAGGGAAGGGACCGAGGCCATGAGCTGCCGTTCCTGTGAGGATGTACTTGAGTGCGCGGCCGCCCGCGCACTTGGGTGTTCCGACAAAGACCGAGTATCCCACGCGGGCGGGGCCGGGATTCCGGGATTTCCCCGGGAGGATCCCCGCGCCGGGCAACCCCGGAGCGCTCGATTCCGTCTGGGAGAATGGCTGAAGCCAGCATTCGAGCAGAAGGACGTGTCGTGGCTCAGAGCAGCACCGAGACCGACTGGGTCTCCCGTTTCGCGGACGAGGTCATCGCCGAGGCGGAGCGCCGAGCACCCGGCAAACCTGTCGTCGTCGCGTCCGGACTCTCCCCGTCCGGCCCGATCCACCTGGGCAACCTCCGCGAGGTCATGACCCCGCACCTGGTCGCGGACGAGATCCGCCGCCGGGGCATCGAGGTGCGGCACGTCCTGTCCTGGGACGACTACGACCGCTACCGCAAGGTGCCGGCGGGCATCCCCGGGGTGGACCCCGAGACGTACGGCCAGTACATCGGCATGCCGCTGACCGCGGTCCCCGCCCC
Source organism: Streptomyces sp. NPDC002138 (assembly GCF_040296485.1). Classification (NCBI taxonomy): domain Bacteria; kingdom Bacillati; phylum Actinomycetota; class Actinomycetes; order Kitasatosporales; family Streptomycetaceae; genus Streptomyces; species Streptomyces sp. NPDC002138. The sequence continues at coordinate 25,744 of NZ_JBEOXE010000019.1, forward strand.
GGCCGGGTCCGCCCACGCCACCTGGGCCGAGCACTTCAAGGCCGCCATGACCTCGGCGCTGGCCGAGCTGGGCGTCGAGTACGACCCGATCAGCCAGACCGAGCAGTACACGACCGGTGTCTACCGCGAGCAGGTGCTGTTCGCGATGAAGCACCGCGGCGACATCGACGCCGTGCTCGACCAGTACCGCACCAAGCAGAAGCCGGGCGGCAAGAAGCCCCAGCAGAAGCAGGCGGACGAGGCCGAGCTGGAGGCCGCGGAGGGCTCCGGCGCGGCCGCCGAGGACGACGGCAGCGCGGGCGAGGGCGGGTACTTCCCGTACAAGCCGTACTGCGGCCGGTGCAACAAGGACTTCACCAAGGTCACCTCGTACAACGACGAGACCACGGAGCTGACCTACGTCTGCACCGAGGACGAGTTCACCGAGACGGTCAAGCTCAGCGAGTTCAACCGCGGCAAGCTGGTCTGGAAGGTCGACTGGCCGATGCGCTGGGCCTTCGAGGGCGTGATCTTCGAGCCCTCGGGCGTCGACCACTCCTCTCCGGGCTCGTCGTTCCAGGTCGGCGGCCAGATCGTGCACATCTTCGGCGGCGAGCAGCCGATCGGCCCGATGTACGCGTTCGTCGGCATCAGCGGCATGGCGAAGATGTCCTCCAGCAAGGGCGGGGTCCCGACCCCGGCCGACGCGCTGAAGATCATGGAGCCGCAGCTGCTGCGCTGGCTGTACGCCCGCCGCAAGCCCAACCAGTCCTTCAAGATCGCCTTCGACCAGGAGATCCAGCGGCTCTACGACGAGTGGGACAAGCTGGAGGCCAAGGTCGCCGACGGCACCGTGCTGCCCGCCGACGCGGCCTCGCACGCGCGCGCCGTGCGGACCGCCGCCGGTGAGCTGCCGCGCACCCCGCGGCCGCTGCCGTACCGGACGCTCGCCTCGGTCGTGGACATCACGGGCGGGCACGACGAGCAGACGGTCCGGATCCTGAACGACCTCGACCCGGCGAACCCGCTGGGCTCGCTGGACGACGTACGTCCCCGGCTGGACCGCGCCGAGAACTGGATCAGCACCCAGGTCCCGGCCGACCAGCGCACGCTGGTGCGCGAGGAGCCCGACACCGAGCTGCTGGGCTCGCTGGACGAGGAGGGCCGCGAGTCGCTGCGGCTGCTCCTGGAGGGCCTCGACACGCACTGGTCGCTCGACGGGCTCACCACGCTCGTCTACGGCGTGCCGAAGGTGATGGCCGGGCTGGAGCCCGACGCCAAGCCGACGCCGGAGCTGAAGGTCGCGCAGCGGACGTTCTTCGCGCTGCTCTACCGGCTGCTGGTGACCCGGGAGACCGGGCCGCGGCTGCCCACGCTGCTGCTCGCGGTCGGCGCGGACCGGGTGCGCAAGCTGCTCGCGGTCTGAGCCGGTGACCGGCTGACACGCGGAAGGGCCGAACCCCTGGGGGGTTCGGCCCTTCTCCGTTGCCGCCGGATGCTCGTGCCGGTCACGCGATGTGTTCGTTCTCCAGGTCCGTCTGGTAGCGCTGCTTGAGCTCGGGCATCAGCCGCTTGAGCGTGGTGGCGCTGCGCGGGTGGACGATGCCGTGGCCGTCCGAGAGGTGTATGTCGAGCTGCTCGGGGCTCGGCCAGTTGCCGTGCTCGTCGACGTAGGTGCGGAACACCTCGTAGGCCGCCTCGGCGAACTTCACCTCGTCGACCGGGGTGAGGTCCGCGTCCTGGGGCGCCGCCTGGGCCGCCGGGCCGCCGGCGGTCGGGACGTTGCCGGTCGGGACGTTGCCGGTCGGGACGGAGAGCCGCGGCTCCGCCGGGCCCTGCGGCTGGGCGTCGTCCGGGCCGGTCGGCGCGAGGACCGGGATGGGCTCCAGGCCCTCGACGTACTGCGGGTTGTAGCCGCCCTCGTACGCCGCCTGCGGGGCCAGGGGGGCGGCGAACCAGGCGCTGTTGTGGGCCGCGGGCATCGCGGTCGGGTCGACCGCGAAGGGGGGCGCGGCGGCGCTGTGGGCGGCCCCGGTCTGCTGCGCGGGCACCGGGGCCCGGTGCTGTTCGGCGAGCGGGGCCCGGGCCGACGCCTGGAGCCGGGGGTCGGCGCCCGGGTGCGTACCCGGCTGCGGCTGCGCGCCCGGCTGCGTCTCCGGCTGCGTACCCGGGCGTGCCTCCAGGGCCGGCGGGACCGCCTCGGAGCCCGCGACCGGGGGCAGCAGCGCGGGCTCGATGCCCGCGGCCGCCAGCCCCTCCGGGACCGTCTGGGACAGCGGTACGCCGATCCGCGCCAGGCGCAGCGGCATCAGCGCCTCGACGGGGGCCTTGCGGCGCCAGGCGCGCCCGTAACGGGCCTGGAGGCGGGCCTGGTAGATCAGCCGGTCCTGTTCCATGCCGACCGCCTGCTCGTAGGAGCGCAGCTCCCACAGCTTCATCCGGCGCCACAGCTTGAAGGTGGGGATCGGGGAGAGCAGCCAGCGGGTGATGCGGACGCCCTCCATGTGGCGGTCCGCCGTGATGTCGGCGATCCGCCCCACCGCGTGCCGGGCCGCCTCGACCGTCACCACGAACAGGATCGGGATGACGGCGTGCATGCCCACGCCCAGCGGGTCCGGCCAGGCCGCCGCGCCGTTGAACGCGATGGTCGCGGCGGTCAGCAGCCACGCCGTCTGGCGCAGCAGCGGGAAGGGGATGCGGATCCAGGTCAGCAGCAGGTCGAGCGCGAGCAGCACGCAGATGCCCATGTCGATGCCGATCGGGAACACCAGCGAGAAGTTGCCGAACCCTTTCTGCAGCGCCAGTGCGCGCACCGCTGCGTAGGAACCGGCGAAGCCGATCCCCGCGATGACGACGGCACCCGCGACGACGATGCCGATGAGTATCCGGTGCGTTCGAGTCAGCTGCATCGCGGCCACCCGCGATCCCCTCCCACTATCGAGCTACGGCAGGCACAGCGTACGGGTGACGTGATGTCCCCTGGTCCGCGGCCCCGTTCGGCTCTTCGACCCGGTCAGGAGGAGGACGCGGACTCCGACGGAGAAGCGGATGCGGAGGCCGACGGGGACTCCGAGGACGCCGGCTGCGCGTTGGCGCCGGAGACCGCGTTCACGGCTTCACGGGTCGCGGCGATGGCGCTCTCCAGCAGCTTCCCCGCGTCGGGGGCGGCGGCGCCCTCGTAGGCGGCGCCGTTGTAGTCGAGGGAGACGACGACGTTCTGCGTGCGCACCAGGATGGTGGTGTTGAAGAAGTCGGCGCCGTCCTTCTTCGTGCTGTAGGTGACCGAGGTCCCCTGGTCGCCGATGCCGCCCACCTGGTCGTTCTTCACGTTCTGCGCGCCCTGGACGGTCTTCGCCGTCTGGAGCTGCTTGTTGTACTGCTCCTCGGCGCGCTTGTTGCCGCTGCCCAGGGTCTCGTGCGAGTCGTAGCGCACCAGGGACACCGCGAGCCAGCGGTAGTCCGAGCCCTTGAGGCCGTTCACGTCGAGGCCGTTCCAGGAGCAGCTGGCGCGGCTGGTCAGGTCGTTCGACTTGGTGGCCGTGCCCTTGTTGTCCTTGGCCTCCGGGACGAGCGCCTCGATGGTCTTCGTCTGGACCGTCTTGCACGGGTCGGGCAGCGTGGCGAACGCGGCCTTCTCGAGGGGCGTCGGCTTCTTCGCGCCCGGCGACTTGGACGAAGCGGACGAGTCGGACTTCTTGCCCGTGTCTGCGCTCTTGCCCGAGTCGGACGAGCAGCCGGAGACGGCGAGGATCACCGGGACGGCTGCGCAGGCGATGACACGGGTGAGGCGCGAGGCTGATCGGTGCATGATTCCTTCGTACGTTTGTGTGTCTATGGGCACGGGGACCCGTGCAACGGTAGCCCGACCGGGCGGCGGACTGCTGTGCCCGCCGTCACGCGGGGCCCGCGCGAAGCCGCCGATCCGCCGCGGACCGGGGGCTGACCAGGCATTCGGCGGCCGGTTCGGACGCGGGGTCAGTCGTTGAAACGGTTCACGAGGGCCTCCGCCAACTGGTGCGCCTCGTCCTGCGTCTGCGCGCTCGAGGGGACCCCGCCCGGCAGCGCGGGCTGGACGCTGTACTCGACGGTGACGATGACGTTCGCCGTGCGGAAGACGATGCGTACGGTCCGCGACTGCGCGGCGGATCCGGCCGCGCTGAGCCGGTCCTCGACGAAGGCGGCGTCCCCGAGTCCCTCCAGGACGCGGGAGCCCAGCTCGGGAGGGGTGGGCGTGGCGGAGGGGGCTCCGGCGGGCGGGCCGGAGGGGGCGCTGACGGGTGCTCCGGCGGGGGCTCCGGCGGGCGCGGCGGTGTTGCCGGGGGGCGCGCCGGGCTTCGTACCCGCGCTGGGGGCGGTCACCGCGCCGGGGCCGGCGCCCGGGCCCGGGGCCGTACTCGCGCCGGGGGCCGGGCTGGTCGTCGGGGCGGGGACGGGCAGGTGGGCGTCGGCGAGCCGGCGCTCGTAGACCTGGGTCGCTTTGTCGTCGTCGCTGTTGGCGGCCCGGTCGTAGGACACCACCCGCTCGAAGCCCACGGACAGCAGCCGGGTCTCCTCCGGGGTCTGCGCCTTCCAGCGGCAGCCGACGCGCCGGTCGCCGTCGTACGAGGTGTCCGCGGTCCCGGCGTAGAGCTGGTCGCGCTGCGGCGAGGTGAGCGTGGTCGCGGCCGGGAGCATGGCCTTCAGCCGCTTCGCGTCGGCCGCCTTGCAGGGCGAGGGCAGGCTGCGGTACTTCCCCGGCGGCGCGGCGACGGGCGTGCTGTCGCCCGCCTTGGAGTCGCTGGTGACTCCGGCGCCGGTGCCGCTCGTGCACCCGGCCATGAGCGCGGTGAGCATCAGGATGCCCGGAAGGACTTGCCGTACCGCGTTGCGCTGCACGTCGTCTGGCTCCGTTCGACAGGCTCTGGGTGGGCCTTCGGTCAGGACTGGGGTGAGGAGTGTGGTGAGGACTGTGGTCGGGAAATTGCGTTGCCGCCGCTGGGCCGCGCGTGGACACAATGTCTATCGCACACGCTGGTGCTGACGCCGGTCCCATGTCGTCTTTGGGCCCTGTTGCGAGGCCTTTTGCGTATTGAGACTTTTCAGTGGTTAACGGGGTGTTGAGGACGCTATGTCGTATGTAGAAGTGCCGGGAGAGCAGGTCTCGATCCGGATGTGGACCGATCCGTCCACGGTCGAGGGCAGCGCGATGCGGCAGCTGCAGAACGTCGCGACCCTGCCCTGGATCAAGGGCCTGGCCGTCATGCCGGACGTGCACTACGGCAAGGGCGCCACCGTCGGCTCGGTGATCGCGATGAAGGACGCGGTCTGTCCGGCCGCGGTCGGTGTGGACATCGGCTGCGGAATGTCGGCGGTGCGGACCTCGCTGACGGCCAACGACCTGCCCGGGGACCTGTCACGGTTGCGGTCGAAGATCGAGCAGGCGATCCCGGTGGGAGCGGGTCTCCACAAGGAGGCCGTCGACCCGGCGCGCCTGTACGACTTCGCGGGCAGCGGTTACGACGACCTCTGGACGCGCTTCGACTACATCGCGGACGCGGTCAAATTCCGTCGTGAGCGCGCCACGAAGCAGATCGGAACGCTCGGGGGCGGCAACCACTTCATCGAGTTCTGTCTCGACGAGACGGGCGCGGTCTGGCTGATGCTGCACTCCGGCTCCCGCAACATCGGCAATGAGCTGGCCGAGCACCACATGGGCGTGGCCCGCGGCCTCGCGCACAACCAGAACCTGGTGGACCGGGACCTCGCGGTGTTCCTCGCGGCCACGCCGCAGATGCAGGACTACCGCAACGACCTCTTCTGGGCGCAGGAGTACGCGAAGTACAACCGGGCCGTGATGATGAGCCTCTTCAAGGAGGTCGTCCGCAGGGAGTTCCGCAAGGCGAAGGTCTCCTTCGACCACGAGATCAGCTGCCACCACAACTACGTGTCCGAAGAGCGCTACGACGGCATGGACCTGCTGGTCACCCGCAAGGGCGCGATCCGCGCGGGCAGCGGTGACTTCGGGATCATCCCGGGCTCGATGGGCACCGGCTCGTACATCGTGAAGGGCCTCGGCAACGAGAAGTCCTTCAACTCGGCCTCGCACGGCGCGGGCCGGAAGATGAGCCGGACGGCGGCGAAGAAGCGGTTCTCCGAGCGGGACCTGGCGGAGCAGACCAAGGGTGTGGAGTGCCGGAAGGACTCGGGCGTCGTGGACGAGATCCCGGGTGCCTACAAGCCGATCGAGCAGGTCATCGACCAGCAGACCGATCTGGTCGCGGTCGTGGCCAAGCTCAAGCAGGTCATCTGCGTCAAGGGCTGAGTGCCGGCCCGGGGCGCGGCTGTCGGGGGAGTGGAGGGGCCCGGACCGTTCAACGGTCCGGGTCCCTCCGCATGTCCGGGTCCCTCCGCATGTCCGAGTGCCTCCGCGTGTCCGAGTGTCTCCGCAACTGATCGGTCGTGCACGGGGGTTGACGGTCCGAGTTGGTCTAGACCAAGGTGTGCCGCATGTGGAGATCTCGCGTGGTTCTCGGTGTGTTCGCTTCGTTGTCGCTCACCTTCGGGGTGGCCGGGTCCGCCGTGGCGGGGGTGGGGCTGCCGCCGGTCGTGGCGCACGTACCGACCACCGACAAGGTCGTCTTCATCACCATCGACGACGGCTGGAACCACGACCCCGCCGCCGCGCGTACGTTGATCGACCAGCGCGTCCCGGTGACCCTCTTCCTGCTGCCCGGGGCCACCTCGTACGACACCGGCTACTTCACGGACCTCATCGAGCAGGGGCGGGCCACCGTCGAGAACCACACCGTCAACCACCCCGACCTGACCACGCTCGACGCGGCCGGGAAGGACGCGGAGGTGTGCGGGGCGCGGGAGCGGCTCAAGGGGACCTTCGGGCGGGCGCCGCAGCTGCTGCGGCCGCCGTACGGGGCGGTCAACGACGACGTACGGCTCGCGGCGAAGGCGTGCGGGGTGAAGGCCCTGGTCACCTGGACCTACGACTTCACCACCTGGAGCGAGACCCCGCCGACCCCGCGGCTGCGGGCGGGGGACATCGTGCTGCTGCACTTCACGCCCACGCTCGAGGCCGACCTGGAGCGGGCGCTCGCGGCGGCGAAGGCCGCGGGCCTGAAGCCCGCGGCCCTCATGCCGCGGCTCAAGGCGGCGGGGCTGGCTTAGTGGGGCCGACGTGGTGGGGGCCGACGTGGTGGGGGCCGGCGTGGTGGGGGCGGAGGCAGCGGGGGCCCTGGCGGTGCTACTTGGTGGTGCTAGAGCTCGCGGTGGACCTTCGTGTTCGAGGCCTGGGCGCGCGGGCGGACCACCAGCAGGTCGATGTTGACGTGGCTGGGGCGGGTCACGGCCCAGGTGATGGTGTCGGCGACGTCGTCGGCGGAGAGCGGCTCGGCGACCCCCGCGTACACCTTGGCTGCCTTCTCCGCGTCACCACGGAAGCGGGTCGTGGCGAACTCCTCGGTCTTGACCATGCCCGGCGCGATCTCGATCACGCGGACCGGCTGGCCGACGATCTCCAGGCGGAGGGTCTCTGCCAGGACGCGGGCGCCGTTCTTCGCGGCGACGTAGCCCGCGCCGCCCTCGTACGTCGAGTGCCCGGCCGTCGAGGAGAGGATCACGACCGTGCCGTCGCCGGAGGCGGTCAGGGCCGGGAGCAGGGCCTGGGTGACGTTGAGGGTGCCGATGACGTTGACCTCGTACATCGTGCGCCAGTCGGCCGGGTCGCCGGTGGCGACCGGCTCGGCGCCGATGGCCCCGCCCGCGTTGTTGACCAGTACGTCGACGGAGGGGAACCGTTCCAGCGACGCGGCGAAGGCGTCGACGGCGGCGCGGTCCGTCACGTCCAGCGCGTGCGCGGTGGCCTGCTGCCCCGCCGCGGTGATCTCGGCGGCCAGCTGCTCGATGCGGTCCTTGCGGCGGGCGGTCAGCACGACGTGGTAGCCCGCGCCGGCGAGCTGCCGTGCGGTGGCCGCGCCGATTCCGCTGCTCGCCCCGGTGACGACTGCGATGCGGGGGGTCATGGGAGCGCTCCTCGTTCGGGTGATCGATACCCGGCCAGCATAGGCATGCGGGCGGCCCCGGGGCGTGGCGGTCAGCGGCCGCGCGGGGCGTACATGATCAGGGCCATTCCGGCCAGGCAGACCAGGGCTCCGGCGATGTCCCAGCGGTCGGGCCGGTAGCCGTCGGCGACCATGCCCCAGGCGATGGACCCGGCCACGAAGACCCCGCCGTAGGCGGCCAGTACCCGGGCGAAGTCGCCTTCGGGCTGGAGGGTGGCGACGAAGCCGTAGAGGCCGAGGGCGATGACCCCGGCGCCGATCCAGACCCAGCCCTTGTGGTCGCGCACGCCCTGCCAGACGAGCCAGGCGCCGCCGATCTCCAGGACGGCGGCGAGGGCGAACAGGGACACGGAGCGGACGATCAGCATGGGGATCACGTTCGCATGGTCGGGGGGTGGGCTGCTGGTGCCCTTCGGTGCTGCTCGTCGCAGATGGCGGGGAGGCGCGCCCACGTTCGTGTGATGGTCCGACCGATGGGTCGTGGGGGCCGTTAGCCTCCGCGCGTGGAGGTGGTGACGGTGACGGTGCGCCGTGGCGTCGTACGAAGCGTGGTGGCCCTCGGGCTGGTCCTGGCCGGGGTGGCGGGGCAGGCGGGAGCGGCGCAGGCCGGGGTGGCGAATGCGGGGGCGGGGGCGGTGGCGGCTGGGAGGGCGACGGCCGGGACGGTGACGGCGCCCGAGGCGGATCTGGCGTACCACGGGCGGGTGAGCCTGTCCGACGGGCGGCTCGCCGTCTGGGTGGTCCCGGAGAACCAGGGCCCCGCCGCGCTCGCGAACACCACCCTGCGGCTGCGGCTCTCCGCGGACCTCGCCGACGGCCAGGAGCTGGCCGAGGGCTGCGCCCGGGCCGGTCAGCGCGAGGTGATGTGCGAGACGGGGGCCCTGCCCGCGCACGGGCGGGGCCGCCACATCGGCCTGCGGCTGCGGCTCCAGGAACGGCCGCCGGAGGTGGTGGTGCGGGTGGACACGTGGTGGAACGGCGGCGCGACCGACCGGAACCACACCAACGACGAGTACGCCGTGCTGGCCCTCGACACGGGTGACGCCTACTCCTTCTGATCCGCTTCCTTGTGGGCCTCGGGGTGGTTGTGGGCCTCGGGGTCCTTGTGGGCCTTGGGGTCCTTGTGGGGCCTGAGGATCCAGGCCGCGACGGCCCGGTTCACCTCGGCCAGCCCGGGCGCGGGGGCGGACCAGGCGACGTAACCGTCGGGGCGTACGAGCACGCAGGCCGTACGTCCGGACGTGCGCCAGGAGGCGTGCGCGAGCCCCGGCTCCCGCGCGCCGAGGCCCGGCGCCAGCTCCGGCGGGGTGATCAGGACGAAGTCGCCGCCGCGCAGCAGCTCGTACAGCCTGCCCTCGCGCAGGACGGCGTCGGGCGCGCGGCGGCCGGCGGGGCGGGCGGCGCCGGGCGGTGGCGGGTAGGAGATGCCGATCCCGGAGACCATGCCGAGCGCGCGGTCGCGCGCGGGCCGGATCCGGTTCAGCAGCGCGGCGCCGAGGTCGCGGGCCGCGCGGCTCGCCGGGGTGGCGGCCATCGCGACCCGGGTCAGGGCGCCGCTGCCGCGCAGCACGCGGCGGCCGACGGGGTGGCGCTCGCGCTCGTAACTGTCCAGGAGGGCTTCGGGGTCGGGGGCCCGGCCGAGGAGGACGGCGGCGAGCTTCCAGGAGAGGTTGGCGGCGTCCTGGAGGCCGGTGTTCATGCCCTGGCCGCCCGCGGGGGAGTGGACGTGGGCGGCGTCCCCGGCGAGGAAGACGCGGCCCACGCGGTAGTGCGGGACCTGGCGTTCGTCGGAGTGGAAGCGGGAGATCCAGCGGGCGTCGTGCATGCCGTGGTCGGTGCCGAGGGCGGCGCGGGTGATGGCGCGCAGCTCGTCGAGGTCGACGGGGTCGCCGTCATGGGCCCGGCCGTCGCGGTGCCAGGCGATGGCCCGGTACCAGCCGTCTCCGAAGGGGACGAGGAAGGCGAAGGCGCGGCCGCTGCTGTTGACGGCGAGCTGCTCCGGGGGCTCCTCGCTCAGGCGTACGTCGGCCAGCACCATCGAGCTGACGACGGCGTGCCCGGGGAAGGGCAGGCCGAGCTCGCGGCGGACGGTGGAGCGGACGCCGTCGGCGCCCACGACGTGGCGGGCGTACAGGGTGGTGGTGCGGGTGGTGGTGCGGGTGGTCGTGCGGGTGGGGGCGTTGGTGGTGGCGCTGGTGGTGCTGCCGGTGGGGGTGCGGAGTTCGAGGGTGACGGTGTCCTGGCCCTGATCTTGGTCCTGGTGCAGTGCGATCAGCTCATGGTCGTACCGGAAGTCCACACCTGTGGACAACGCGCGACGCTCCAGCAGGTGTTCGGTCTCAAATTGGGGGGTGATGAGGACGAACGGGAAGCGGGTGGGGAGCGTGTCCAGGGACAGGGTGAGTCCGCGGAAGAGGCGGAGCCGTCGGATAGGGCGGCCGGTGGCGACGAGGTCGTCGGCGAGTCCGCGCGCGTCGAGCAGTTCGAGGGTGCGGGCGTGGACGGCGAAGGCGCGGGTGAGATTGGCGGCCGTCCGCGGGCGGCGCTCGATCAGGGTGACGGTCAGTCCGGCGGCGGCGAGGTCTCCGGCGATCAGCAGGCCGGTCGGCCCGGCGCCGATGACGGCGACGTCCACGACGGCCACGACGTCCACGGGATCCATGGCGTCCATGGCGTCCATGGTGTCTGCGGCGGGTGCGGGCTCGGGAGCGGGTGTGGGTGCGGGTGTGGGTTCGGAGGCGGGGTCTGGCGCGGGGGCCGGGGCGCTCATGGTGGAGGAGTCTGCCCGCCCCCGCCGCTCCTTACGCGGTGACGCCGCCGCCGAATTCGGCCAACGCGTCGCTGACGATCAGCTCCAGGCGGGCGTGGTGCGCGCCCCGCCAGTACACGCGCTCGCAGTCGCCGCATTGGGCGAACACGTCGTACGAGCGCTGCGTGCCGCCCTCCAGGAGTTCGCCCACGCTGTCCTTGTCGGCCGCGTGCAGCGTGCCGTTGCAGGCGGTGCAGCGGGTCCAGGGCATCAGGTGCGGCGCGAACCGGCCGAGGATGTCGCGCAGTTGCTCGTCGGGGGCGTCGCTGTAGACGTAGGCGCCCGCCCAGATCTCGCGGCGCCGCAGCAGGCCGCGGTCGCGGGAGAGCAGGACGCGCCGCTCGGCGGCGGAGCGGGTGGCGAGCGCGGGGTCGCCGATGTCCTCGTTCTCGTACGCCGTGTCGATGCCGAGCAGGCGCATCCGGCGGGCGAGTGTGCCCAGGTGGACATCGAGGAGGAAGCGGAGCGGGGCCCCGGGGACCGGCTGGGGGCGCTCGACGGCCTCCACCTCCACGTCTTCGCCGCCTTGGGGGACGTAGGAGGCGGGCGCCTCCCGGCCGTCCACGAGCAGGCGGCCGACCTCGGTGAGCGGGACCCCGGCCGATTCGACGACGTGGCCGAGGCTGGAGGTGCCGTCGATGGTGGTGGGTACGCGCTCCGCGCGCCGGCTGGGCGCGGTGAAGAGGCGCAGCTCGGGGGCGAGGGTGAGGTTGATGTCCGGTCCGTTCACGAGGCTCAGCATGCCAGCTCCGGGTGGGGTCGCGAAGGGCAATTAGGCGTCGGCCGAGACCGCTTGGTCGTAGACCTCGCGGTGGGCGCTGACCTGGTCGAAGTGCTGCTCGGCCCAGTGCTTCACGGAGGTGAGGAGGGCGCCGAGGCTGTGGCCGAGGGGGGTGAGGCGGTAGTCGACGCGGACGGGGACGGAGGCGGTGACGGCGCGGGAGACGAGGCCGTCGCGTTCGAGGGCGCGCAGGGTCTGGGTGAGCATCTTCTGGCTGACCCCGGGGATGCGGCGGCCGAGCTCGCTGTAGCGCATGCTCTCGGTCTCGCCGAGGGCGCTGAGGACGAGCCCGACCCACTTGTCGCTGATGCGCTCCAGGAGCCGGTTGGTCGGGCACTCCTTGAGGAAGGCGTCGTAGGCGTGGCGGGCCTCTTGGCGGCGGGTCTCGGCGGTGCGGGTGGCCATGGCGGGCTCACTTTCGGGTCCGGTACGCACCTTGGAGTGCGGACACCTCCTTCGGTGGCCCGGAGCAGGTCGTCACGGCCTGGGTGCCGCTGCCGGTGCCCGCGGCCGGTCAGGTACGGATCCGGGTGCGGGCGGCGGGGCTCAATCCGGTGGACGCGCTGGTCCGCCTCGGGGTCTTCGGCGGCGAGGGCGAGCGGCTCGGCTTCGGCTGGGACGTGGCCGGGGAGATCGACGCGGTCGGTGCGGGGGTCGCCGACTGGCAGGTCGGGCAGCGGGTCGTCGGACTGCACTGCACTACGGCGCGGTGAAGGGGCTCGGGACGCACGCCGAGTACGTCGTCCTGGATGCGAGCGCCCTCGCCGCCGCGCCGGAGTCCGTGGACGCCACGACCGCGGCGGCGCTGCCGCTGAGCGGGCTGACGGCGGCCCGGTCCCTGGGGCAGCTGGAGCTGGTGGCCGGGGACTCGGTCCTGATCACCGGCGCCGCCGGGGTGGTCGGCGGGCTCGCGGTCCAGCTCGCAGTGCGCGCCGGGCTGGAGGTCACCGCGCTGGCGGCCCCGGCGGACGAGGAGCTGGTCCGCTCGCTGGGCGCCACCGGCTTCGTGGCCCGGGGCACGGCCGCGGCGGATGCGGGTGTGCGGGTGGACGGGGTGCTGGACACGGCGGTCCTGGGGGAGGCCGCGCTGGACTTCGTCCGCGACGGCGGTGTCTACGGCGGCCTGCGCCCGGGCGGAGCCCCCGCGCCGGTGCGCGGGATCCGCGTCCGGGAACAGGAGGTCGCGGCGGACGGCGCGCTCCTGGCGGAGCTGGTGTCCCTGGTCGACGACGGCACCCTGACCCTGCGGGTCGCCGCGACGTACGCCCTCCAGGACGCCGCAAAGGCCCACGCCCGCCAGTCCGAGCCCAACACCCGAGGCCGCCTGGTCCTCACCATGCCCTGACCCCTCCCGCCCCCAGGGCCCCGGCCAGGGGCGCGGCGGTCCCGCGTGCCTGGGCACGCCCGTCTGCCCGGCATGCGTGCCGGGTTGAGGCCCGGCACTCCAGTCCGGCCCGGGTCCCGGCGGCTTCCCGGTCCGGCCCGGGTCCCGGCGGCTTCCCGGCCCGGCTGCCCGGTCCGGTGTCGCCGCCGAGGCCGGGCGGCGGGCCGCGGCGCGCCCGGGCCGGGGCCCGGCGGTCCGGGCCCGCCCCGCGCCCACCCAGCCCCGCGCCCACCGGGGTCCGGGCCCGCCCCGCCCCCGCCCACCGGAGTCCGGGGCCGCCCGGCGGCCCCGCCCTGCCCCGCACTCACCGCCCCCCGGCCCCCGGGTTACGTACCGATCGTGTAGCGCCAGTCGTGGGAGGGGTGGAAGACGCCTGGGGGGTATTCGAAGTTCACGTCGCCCAGGGATTCGAAGCCCGCTCGGCGGCAGACCGTGTTGGAGGCGGTGTGGTCGGCGGCGGGGAAGGCGTGTACGGCGGGGCGGTTGCCGTGTTCCTTGACGTACGCGAGCAGTTCGGTGATCGCCGCCACCGCCAGGCCGCGGCCCTGGTACTCGGGGAAGACCGCCCAGCCGCTCTCGTAGACCTCTTCGTCACGCCACTCGCGGGTCCAGAAGCCCACGGAGCCGACGGTTTCGCCCGTCTCCACCAGGCTGACGCGGAACATCCGCCCGGCCGCGGGCTCCCGGTCGTTCAGGGCGAGGTACCGGCGCTGGCGGTCGGCCAGCTTCTCCTCGGACTCGGGTCCACCCAAGTACTTGGTCATTTCGGGCTCGTTGGCCCGCAGCAGTAACCCGAGGTCCTCCTGGGACCAAGGGGTCAGACGCAGCGATATCTCCATTTGAGGAGCGTACGAGGAACTCCTCCCCGTTGTCCGGTCCTCGGCCGCACCTCGTGCGGCTCGCCGGTCAGGGCCAGACCAGACAGTACGGCTGGTGGCCCGCCTCGTGGAGGCGGTGGGAGAAGTCCTGCCACTCGTGCAGGAGCTGGTAGACGTTGTACGCGTCGCGCGGGCCGCCGCGGTCGGGGACCGTGGACCAGATGAAGGCCGCCGCGCCGACGGACTCCTCGCCGATGCCGCGCAGCGGGTCGACCACCGTCATCGGGAGCTTGACCACCGCGTAGTCGGGGTGCAGGACCACCAGCTCCAGCGGCGGGACCTTGTGCAGGGGTATGCCCTCGATGCCGGTGAGGACCATCGCCGCCACCGTCTCCGGTTTGATCTTGCTGAACATGCCGCCCATGCCCAGCTCGTCGCCGCCGAGCTCCTCGGGCCGCATCGAGATCGGGACGCGCGCCGCCGTCGCTCCGTCCGGGGCGCCGAAGTACTTGTACGTCACTCCCATGGCGCGACCCCCAGGGACCGGGCCCACGGGGTCCGGTACGCCGTCCACCGCGTCCGCGCCCCGGCGGCGGTGCTTGCCTCGGCGCCGGGCGTCACGGGAAGCGTCGCGGGCTTCGCGGGCACGCTCGGGCCCCAGGCCGTCCGTACCCTCGCCCGGTCCGCCACCGCGTTGCATATCTCCACCCGACTGGTCTTGCGTGCCCCGGCCCCGTGACCCCCGCCACGCGGCCTGATCATCATGGCAGTGACCTCCCCCGCGGCGGCGCGGTGAAACGCCCGTCCGCAAGTCTGTCGCGGCCTCTGAGACCATGGCTGGTGTGAGCTACCCGTATCCGTATGAAGCCCCAGTCTCGCAGAACCTGTTTGACCGCGCGTCCCTCGTGACCCCCGGCGGCGTGAACTCTCCGGTGCGTGCCTTCCGCGCCGTGGGGGGAACGCCCCGGTTCATGGTGTCCGGTACCGGTCCGTACCTCACCGATGCCGATGGACGCGAATACGTCGACCTGGTCTGCTCGTGGGGGCCGATGATCCTCGGCCATTCCCACCCCGCCGTGATCGAGGCCGTGCAGGCCGCGGTCTCCCGCGGCACGTCCTTCGGTACGCCCGGCGAGGGCGAGGTCGCGCTCGCCGAGGAGATCGTCGCGCGGATCGAGCCCGTCGAGCAGGTGCGCCTGGTGTCCTCCGGTACGGAGGCCACCATGTCCGCGATCCGGCTGGCCCGCGGTTTCACCGGCCGGGCCAAGATCGTGAAGTTCGCCGGCTGTTACCACGGCCACGTGGACGCGCTCCTCGCCTCCGCCGGATCGGGCCTCGCGACCTTCGCGCTGCCCGACACCCCCGGTGTGACGGGCGCGCAGGCCGGCGACACGATCGTCCTCCCCTACAACGACCTCGAAGCGGTCCGTGCCGCCTTCGCCGCGCACCCCGGTGAGATCGCCTGTGTGATCACCGAGGCCGCGCCCGGCAACATGGGCGTGGTGACCCCCGGCGAGGGGTTCAACCAGGGCCTGGCCGACCTGTGCCGCGCGAACGGCGCGCTGTACATCTCCGACGAGGTCATGACGGGCTTCCGTACCTCCCGCGCCGGCTGGTTCGGCGTGGACGGGGTCACGCCCGACCTGATGACCTTCGGCAAGGTCATGGGCGGCGGCTTCCCGGCCGCGGCCTTCGGCGGCCGCGCCGACGTCATGGGGCACCTGGCCCCGGTCGGCCCCGTCTACCAGGCCGGCACCCTCTCCGGTAACCCGATCGCGACGGCCGCCGGTCTCGCGCAGCTGCGGCTGCTCGACGCGGCGGCGTACGAGAAGGTCGACGCCGTGTCGGCGGAGATCCAGGGCCTGGTGACGGCCGCGCTCCGCAAGGAGGGCGTGGCGCACCGCCTGCAGACCGCCTCCAACATGTTCTCCGTCTTCTTCACCGAGGACGAGGTCAGGAACTACGACGACGCCAAGAAGCAGGAGAGCTTCCGCTTCACCGGCTTCTTCCACTCGATGCTGGCGCAGGGCGTCTACCTGCCGCCGTCGTCCTTCGAGTCCTGGTTCGTCTCCACCGCCCACGACGAGCGCGCGATCGAGCGCATCGCGGCCGCGCTGCCCGCCGCCGCGCGCGCCGCCGCCGAGGCCACCCCGGAGGCCACCGCATGAGCAGCAGCGACATCACCGTCGTCCACCTGATGCGCCACGGAGAGGTGCACAATCCGGACGGGGTCCTCTACGGGCGCCGCGCCGGCTACCACCTCTCCGAGCTGGGCCGGGAGATGGCCGAGCGGGTCGCCGAGCACCTGGAGAACCGCGACATCACCCATGTCGTGTCCTCCCCGCTGGAGCGCGCGCAGGAGACGGCGGCCCCGATCGCCAAGTCCCACAGCCTGGACCTGGCGACGGACGGGCGCCTCATCGAGGCGGCCAACGTCTTCGAGGGCAAGACCTTCGGCGTCGGCGACGGCGCGCTGCGCAAGCCCGCCAACTGGAAGCACCTGACGAACCCGTTCCAGCCGTCCTGGGGCGAGCCGTACGTCGAGCAGGTCGTCCGGATGATGGGCGCGCTGGACGCGGCGCGGGACGCGGCCCGTGGTCACGAGGCCGTGTGCGTGAGCCACCAGCTGCCGATCTGGATCGTGCGCAGCTTCGCCGAGAAGCGCAGGCTGTGGCACGACCCGCGGCGCCGGCAGTGCACGCTGGCCTCGCTGACGTCGTTCACGTACCAGGGCGACAAGATCGTGTCGGTGGGCTACAGCGAGCCGGCCCGGGACCTGGTCCCGGCGCACCTGCTCGCGGGCGCGAAGCCGGTGAAGGGCGGGTCGAAGGCGTTCGGCGCCTGACCCGGCAGCCCCGGCCCCGGCCTCGGGCCCGGCCCCGGCCTCGGGCCCGGCCCCGGCCTCGGGCTCGGGCTCAGCCCCAGCCCCAGTCCCGATCCGGATCCCGATCGTCAAGTTTTCCCAAGGGCTGACCTAATTTCATACAAGTCGCTCCGTCGTGGCCGTGTCGCCCGCCAGGCTGCGTGGGAATGTCCGTTTATATGACATTCCATGAGCGAGATGAGCGACATGCGTGAGGTCAGCCGAAGGGGTGCGCTGGGGCTCGGACTCGGGGCCGGGCTCGGGACCCTCGCCGCGATGGGGATCGCGGGCTGCGGCGCCGGGTCCGGGTCCGGCGCCGAGGACGCCCGGATGGGGAACGGGTCCGGCAAGGCCGGGCCCGCCCCGAGCGGCGGCGCGGCGCACCCCGTCAAGCCCATCGGCGACGGTTCCACCGCCGATACGGGCCCACAGCCCAACCAGCCCGCCAAGCCCGTCCCCCTCCAGCCCGGCGAAACCCCGCCCCAGTTCGTCGTCTTCAGCTGGGACGGCGCGGGCGAGATCGGCAACGGCCTCTTCCCGCGGTTCCTCAAGCTCGCCAAGGACCACCACGCGGGCATGACCTTCTTCCTCTCCGGGCTCTACCTGCTCCCCGAGTCGAAGCGGGACCTCTACCGGCCGCCCAACAATCCGGTCGGCGCCTCGGACATCGGCTTCCTCAAGGACGAGAACGTCCGCAACACCCTGAAGTGCGTCCGCCAGGCGTGGCTCGACGGCCACGAGATCGGCACCCACTTCAACGGGCACTTCTGCGGCGGATCCGGCTCGGTCGCGAACTGGACCCCGCAGGACTGGCGGAGCGAGATCGACCAGGCCGTGTCCTTCGTCACCAACTGGCGGACCAACACCGGTTTCACCGACCTGGAGCCGCTGCCCTTCGACTACGCGAAGGAGCTGGTCGGCGCCCGTACGCCGTGCCTGCTCGGCCAGGACCAGCTGCTGCCCACCGCCGCGAAGCTCGGCTGGCGCTACGACGCCAGCTCGCCCGGCGGTGTCCAGGCGTGGCCGGAGAAGAAGGAGGGCGTGTGGGACCTGCCGCTGCAGTCCATGCCCTTCCCGGGGCACTCCTTCGAGGTGCTGTCGATGGACTACAACATCCTCGCCAACCAGTCGAAGAACACCACCCGGGGCGTCCCCTCCAACTACCCCGCGTGGCGCAGCCAGGCCGCGGCCGCCTACCAGGGCGGGTTCCGGCGCGCCTACGAGACCAACCGGGCTCCGCTCTTCATCGGCAACCACTTCGAGGACTGGAACGGCGGCATCTACATGGACGCCGTCGAGGAAGCCCTCAAGTCGATGGCGGACAAAAGCGACGTACGCCTCGTATCCTTCCGGCAGTTCACCGACTGGCTGGACGTCCAGGACCCCAAGGTGCTGGCCAAGCTGCGCGGCCTGGCTCCCGGACAGCCGCCGACCGGCGGGTGGAAGAGCTTCCTCACCGCGGCCTGAGCGCGGCCCGAGCGCGGCCCGAGGTGCACCCCGCCCGCGCCCCGCCCCGCGCCCCGAGCGCCGTGCCGGGGGGCGCGCAAGATCCGTAATTCGCCCATGCGAAACTTTTCACATGAGCCTTAGCCGCGCGCGTGTCCGTCGTAGTCGCCGCCGCTCGACCAGCGGCCGCGCCGTCCTGCTGACCGCGGTGGCCGTCGCGGGCGCCCTCACCCTCACCTCCTGCGGGGATTCGGCCGGTGGCGCCAAGTCCTCCGGTTCCGCCGGCGGCAACTACGTGACGGGCCCGGGCGGCATCTCCACCGTCGCCAGGGGCGAGCGCGACGACGCCCCCAAGCTCGACGGCGAGACCGTCGACGGCAAGACGCTCGACACGACCACCCTCAAGGGGAAGGTCGTCGTCCTGAACGTCTGGGGCTCCTGGTGCCCGCCGTGCCGCGCCGAGGCCCCCTACTTCGCCAAGGTCTCCAAGGAGCTGGCCGACGCGGGCAAGGACATCGCCTTCGTCGGGATCAACACCCGCGACAACAGCAAGCAGAACGCGGTCTCCTTCGAGGAGAACTTCGGGATCACCTACCCGAGCCTCTACGACCCCGACGGCAAGCTGATGCTCCGCTTCCCCAAGGGCACGCTCAACGCGCAGTCGATCCCCTCCACGATCGTCCTCGACAAGGAGGGCAAGATCGCCGCCCGCACCCTGGTCGCGGTCAACGAGGAGCAGCTGCGCAAGATGATCGACCCGCTCCTCGCGGAGAAGTGACCGGCGTGAACGAGACCGTCCTCGGCGGAGCCCTGCTGCTGGCCCTGCCCATCGCCGTCCTCGCCGGGCTCGTCTCCTTCTTCTCCCCGTGCGTGCTGCCGCTCGTCCCCGGCTACCTCTCCTACGTCACCGGCGTCACCGGCGCGGACATGGCCGAGGCCCGGCGCGGGCGGATGCTGGCCGGGGCGAGCCTCTTCGTCCTCGGCTTCACCGCCGTCTTCGTCTCCACCGGCGCCCTCTTCGGATACTTCGGCGATGTCCTCCAGGACAACCGCGCCGTGATCTCGCGGGTGCTGGGCGGTGTGGTCATCCTCATGGGGCTCTTCTTCATGGGGCTGATCCCGGGCCTGACGATGCGGGAGTTCCGCTTCCACAAGAAGCCCACCGGCGGCCTGATCGGCGCGCCCGTCCTCGGTGTCCTCTTCGGCATCGGCTGGACGCCCTGCATGGGCCCGACGCTGGCCGCCGTGAACACGCTCTCCCTGAACGAGGCGAGCGCCGGGCGCGGCGCGCTGCTGACCACCGCGTACTGTCTGGGCCTCGGCCTGCCCTTCATCCTCGCCGCGATCGCCTTCCGCAAGGCGCTCGGCGCGTTCGGCTGGGTGAAGAAGCACTATGCGTGGGTGATGCGCATCGGCGGCGGCATGCTGGTCCTGACCGGTCTGCTGCTCGTCACAGGTTGGTGGGACACCATCGTCAGCGACATGCAGAGCTGGACACAGGGCTTCACGGTGGGGATCTGAGGACTACAAGCACATGAGTACGAGCGACAAGGCGCCCACCGCGGCGTCGGACCCCGAACACGACACGGCCGCCGAGGCCGCCGCCGTCGCGGCCGCCACGGCCGCGGCCGCGGAGGCCACGGACGCCGCCGCCGCGGCCCAGCTGTCCACGGCCCCGCTGGAGGATCCGCCGGCCGGCGGCCCCGCCGTCGGCATCGGTGTGCTCGGCTGGGCCCGCTGGTTCTGGCGGCAGCTCACCTCGATGCGGGTGGCGCTGATCCTGCTCTTCCTGCTGTCGCTGGGCTCGATCCCCGGCTCGCTGATCCCGCAGAACCGGGTCGACCCGATGAAGGTCGCGATCTGGAAGGGCAAGCACGAGTTCTGGGTGCCCGCCGCCGAGAAGCTCCAGCTCTTCGACGTCTACAGCTCGGTGTGGTTCTCCGCGATCTACATCCTGCTGTTCGTGTCCCTGATCGGCTGCATCGTCCCGCGCACCTGGCAGTTCGTCGGCCAGCTCCGCGGCCGCCCGCCCGGCGCCCCCCGGCGCCTGGACCGGCTCCCCGCGTACACGACCTGGCGCACCGAGGCGGCCCCGGACGAGGTGCTCTCGTACGCGAAGGAGATGCTCGGCGGGCGCCGCTTCCGGACCGCCGCCGACCCGGCCGGGAACGCGGTCGCCGCGGAGAAGGGCTACCTGCGCGAGGCCGGGAACCTGATGTTCCACATCGCGCTGATCGTGATGCTGATCGCCTTCGCCACCGGCCAGCTCCTCAAGTCCGAGGGCGGCAAGCTCGTCCTGCGCGGCAAGGGCTTCTCGAACACGCTCACCCAGTACGACGACTTCAAGTCCGGCAGCCTCTTCCGCTCGGACGACCTGCCGCCCTTCAGCTTCACCCTGGACCAGTTCGACGCGGAGTACGAGAAGAGCGGCCCGCAGAAGGGCACGCCGCGCGAGTTCAAGGCGTACATCACCTACAGCAAGGGCGCGCACGGCACCCCGGCGAAGACCGAGATCGAGGTCAACAAGCCGCTCGACGTCGAGGGGTCCAAGGTCTACCTGCTGGGCCACGGCTACGCGCCGGTCCTCTCGGTGACCGACCCGTCCGGCAAGGTGGTCTTCAAGGACGCCGTGCCGATGCTGCCGCAGGACGCGAACCTGACCTCCGCCGGGGCCGTCAAGGTCACGGACGGCTACCAGGACAAGAACGGCAAGAAGGAACAGCTGGGCTTCAACGCCCGCTTCGTGCCGACCTTCGCGGGCAAGGGCCAGGGCACGATGCTGAGCCAGTTCCCCGCCCCCGACTTCCCGGTCCTCGCGCTCAACGCCTGGCACGGCAGCCTGGGCGTGGACTCGGGGCTGCCGCAGAACGTGTACCAGCTGGACACGGCCAAGATGCAGCAGTTCAAGAAGGAGAACGGCGACCCGTTCTCCCAGCTGATGCTGCCCGGCGAGACGATGACGCTCCCCGACGGCGCGGGCACCGTGAAGTTCGAGGGCATCGAGCGCTGGGCCACCTTCCAGATCTCCCAGGAGCCGGGCACCGGCTACGCGCTGGGGGGCGCGGTGGCGGCCATCCTGGGCCTCGCCGGGTCGCTGTTCATCCAGCGCCGCCGGATCTGGGTCCGGGCGGTGACCGGCAAGGACGGCGTGACCGTCGTGGAGATGGCGGGCCTCGGCCGCAGCGAGTCCGCCCGGCTCCCGGAGGAACTCGCGGACCTGGCCGCCCGGCTGAACGAGCGGGCGCCCACCGCGCCCGAGCCCGAGCCGGCACCCGAGCCCGACAACAACCCTGTCGAAGCAACCGTTGAAGGAGAACGCGGATGACGCTGCTCGCAGCAGCCGCGACCAACACGAGCCTGGCCCACGCCAGCAACGTGCTGATCTATTCGTCGATGGCGGTCTACACGCTCGCCTTCCTCGCCCACATCGCCGAATGGGTCTTCGGCAGCCGCAGCAAGGTGGGCCGTACGGCCAACGCGCTGACGGCGGGCGCGGGCGCCGCGAAGGCCCCCGCCGTCCAGGTCCGCACCAAGGCCGGGGGCACCGCGGTCCTCGACAAGCCGCAGGTCGTCACCCGCTCCGCCACCGGCACGCGCGACGTGCCGGACGGCCCGGGCGCGGCGGGCGGCACGTTCCAGGGCGACCTGTACGGCCGGATCGCGATCTCGCTGACCGCGCTCGGGTTCCTGCTCGCGGCGGGCGGCGTGGTCAGCCGCGCCCTGTCGGTGCAGCGGGCGCCCTGGGGCAACATGTACGAGTTCTCGATCACCTTCGCCACGGTGGCCGTGGGCGCCTACCTGCTGCTGCTCGCGCTGGGCAAGAACGTCCGCTGGATCGGTCTGGTCCTGGTCACCACGGTCCTGCTGGACCTGGGCATCGCCACGACCTGGCTCTACACCGACAGCGCGCCGCTGGTCCCGGCCCTGCACTCGTACTGGCTGTGGATCCACGTCTCCACCGCGATCATCTGCGGCGCGGTCTTCTACATCGGTGCGGTCGGTACGGTCCTCTACCTGGTCCGCGACTCCTACGAGAGCCAGCTCGCCCAGGGCGGCAAGCCCGGCACCTTCCGCGCCTCGGTGCTGGAGCGGCTGCCCTCGGCGGCCTCGCTCGACAAGTTCTCGTACCGGATCAACGCGGCGTTCTTCCCGCTGTGGACCTTCACGATCATCGCGGGCTCGATCTGGGCGAACGCCGCGTGGGGCCGGTACTGGGGCTGGGACCCCAAGGAGGTCTGGTCCTTCATCACCTGGGTCGCCTACGCCTGCTACCTGCACGCGCGCGCCACGGCCGGCTGGAAGGGCCGCAAGGCCGCCTACCTGGCGCTCTTCGCCTTCGCGTGCTGGATCTGGAACTACTACGGCGTGAACATCCTGCTCAACGGCAAGCACTCGTACGGCGGGGTGTAGGCCCTCCGGCCGGGGCGCGCAGCCATGTGAAAGGGCCGGACCCCCGCGGGGGTCCGGCCCTTCGTCGTCGCCTACCCCTTGTCGGGGTCGTTCTTGTCCCGCTCCTCGCGCAGCGACTTCAGGAACTCCGGGTTGTCGTCCGGCGCGACCCACTGCGTCCGGCGCGCCCGGCCGCCGCCGAAGCCGCCGCCGGCCACGGCGCGCTTCTTCCCGGCGAACAGCCACACGACGGGGCCGACGATCGAGAACAGCAGGATGATGATCACCCAGACGACCTTCGGGAGGTGCTTGACCTCTTCTTCCGGGGTGTTCAGGCAGTCGATGAAGGCGTAGATGGTCAGCGCGATGATCAGCAGGAACGGCAGATAGCGCAGCACGGTGAGAGCCAGACCCCCAAGACGGTGGCGGAGCCGCGTCGGGCCCCGGTGACTCTCCCAGGGTAGTCCGTGGCCGATACTGGGTGGCATGGCTTACGACGATCTCCGCTCGCTGCTCCGGGCTCTGGAGCGGGAGGGCGACCTCAAGCGCATCAAGGCCGAAGTGGACCCGTACCTGGAGGTCGGGGAGATCGTCGACAGAGTGAACAAGGCGGGCGGGCCCGCGCTGCTCTTCGAGAACGTCAAGGGCTCGGCGATGCCGCTGGCCATGAACGTCTTCGGCACCGACCGCCGCCTCCTCAAGGCGCTGGGCCTGAAGTCCTACGCCGAGATCAGCGAGAAGATCGGCGGCCTCCTCAAGCCCGAGCTGCCGCAGGGCTTCATCGGGGTCCGCGAGGCCTTCGGCAAGCTCGGCTCGATGGTGCACGTGCCGCCGAAGAAGGTGAAGGGCGAGTCCGCGCCCGTCCAGGAGGTCGTCCTCACCGGGGACGACGTGGACCTGGACCGGCTGCCGGCCCTCTTCACGTGGCCCAAGGACGGCGGCTCCTTCTTCAACCTGGGGCTCACGCACACCAAGCACCCCGAGACGGGCGTGCGCAACCTCGGCCTCTACCGCCTCCAGCGCCACGACAAGCGCACCATCGGCATGCACTGGCAGATCCACAAGGACAGCCGCAACCACTACGCCGTCGCCGCCAAGCGGGGCGAGCGGCTCCCGGTCGCGATCGCCTTCGGCTGCCCGCCCGCCGTGACGTACGCGTCCACGGCGCCGCTGCCGGGTGACATCGACGAGTACCTCTTCGCCGGGTTCGTCGCGGGCAAGCGGATCGAGATGGTGGACTGCAAGACGGTCCCGCTCCAGGTCCCGGCCCACGCCGAGGTCGTCATCGAGGGCTGGCTGGAGCCGGGGGAGACGCTCCCCGAGGGCCCCTTCGGCGACCACACCGGCTTCTACACCCCGCAGGAGCCCTTCCCGGCCCTGAAGATCGACTGCGTGACGATGCGCAAGCGTCCGCTGATCCAGTCCATCGTCGTCGGCCGCCCGCCGACCGAGGACGGGCCGCTGGGCCGCGCGACGGAACGCTTCTTCCTGCCGCTGCTCAAGATCATCGTCCCGGACATCGTGGACTACCACCTGCCGGAGTCGGGCGGCTTCCACAACTGCGCGATCGTCTCGATCGACAAGAAGTACCCGAAGCACGCGCAGAAGGTCATGCACGCCATCTGGGGCGCGCACATGATGTCGCTGACCAAGCTGATCATCGTGGTGGACGCCGACTGCGACGTGCACGACCTGCACGAGGTCTCCTGGCGGGCGCTGGGCAATACGGACTACGCGCGCGACCTCACGGTCGTCGAGGGCCCGGTGGACCACCTGGACCACGCCTCCTACCAGCAGTTCTGGGGCGGCAAGGCGGGCATCGACGCCACGAAGAAGCTGCCCGAAGAGGGCTACACCCGCGACGGGGGCTGGCCCGACATGGTCGAGTCCGACCCCGCGACCGCGGCCCTGGTGGACCGCCGCTGGAAGGAATACGGACTGTGAGCCAGACCGCTGGGGGCCCCGCCCTCTTCATCGGTGACGAGACGGCGTACGTCGCCCTCGTGCGCCCCGAACTGGACCCGGCCGACCCGGACATCCGCGCGGCCGCCGCCGCGGCGGGCGTCACTCCGGAGGAGTTCGTGGGCCCGGGCACCATCTGGGCCCTGATGAGCGAGGACGCGAGCGGCGAGGGCGACGGCTTCGAGCTGCCCGGCCTGCGCGACATCGAGGCCGACGACTTCGCCGGGCAGCTGGCCGCCGGGCTGGCGGGCAGCGAGGCCTTCACCCTGGAGGCCGGTTCGGTGCTGCGCCTGGACGCCCGGCCCGCCGACGGCGACAGCTGGGCGGTGACCGCCGAGGTCACCCCGCCCGAGGGCCACGACGGCCAGGGCCCGCAGTCGCTGGACCTGGGACGCCTGGTCTCGGCCGCGCTGCTCGCCGACCTCGAAGAGTTCCGGAGCAGCCTCGCATGATGACCACCGCCGACGGAGTGGTCGGACCGGGCCCCGCGCCGCGGCCCACCGGCAAGGTGAAGGCGTTCCTGCGGCTGGTGATGATCGAGCACTCGGTCTTCGCGCTGCCCTTCGCCTACATCGCCGCGCTCACCGCGATGTTCCAGCTGGACCGGCAGGTCCACTGGCTCAAGCTGCTGCTCGTCACCGTCGCCATGGTGGGTCTGCGCACCTTCGCGATGGCCGCCAACCGGATCATCGACCGCGAGATCGACGCCCGTAACCCGCGCACCGCGGGCCGCGAGCTGGTGACCGGCGCCGTCTCGGTACGGTCCGCCTGGACCGGGGCCGGCATCGCGCTGGCGGTGTTCCTCGGGGCGGCGGCGCTGCTCAACCCGCTGTGCCTGGCGCTCGCGCCCATCGCGGTGATCCCGATGGTGGTGTACCCGTACGGCAAGCGGTTCACGAACTTCCCGCACGCCATCCTGGGCCTGGCCCAGGCGATGGGTCCGGTCGGGGCCTGGCTGGCGGTCACCGGCGAGTGGTCCTGGGACGCGGTGGTCCTCGGGCTCGCGGTCGGCGTGTGGATCGGCGGCTTCGACCTGATCTTCGGCTGCCAGGACGTGGCGGCCGACCGCTCCGAGGGCGTCAAGTCCGTCCCGGCGCGCTTCGGGGTCCCGGCGGCTTTGTGGGGGGCGCGAGTCTGTCATGTCGTGACCACCGGGCTGCTCGTCTGGTACGCGCTGGCGACCGACGCGGGGGCCTTCTTCTGGACCGGGCTGATCGTCGTGGTGGCCGCCTTCGGCTACGAGCACTCGATCGTGACCCCCAAGGACCTGTCCCGGCTGAACCGGGCCTTCTTCACCGTCAACGGCTTCATCGGGATCGCGCTGTTCGTGTGCGCGCTGGGCGACCTGATGGTGCGGGGGCTGACGCCGTAAGTCCCGGATAGGCTCGGACGTATGAGTGACGGCAAGCGCACCCCCTGGGTGGTCGGGGTTTCGGGGGCGTCAGGCACGCCGTACGCGGCGTCCGTGCTGCGGGGGCTGCTCGCGGCGGGGGAGAGCGTGGACCTGGTGGTCAGCCGGTCCGCGCGGCTCACGCTGCTGGACGAGACCGGGATCGCCTTCCGCGACGCCCATTGGCGCGACGATCTCGCGCAGTGGCTGGAGCGGGGCGCCGACGGGAAGCCGGGCACCTTCGCCGGCTTCGACCGGGCAGGCGCCCTGGACGCGGTGCGGTACTGGAACGCCGGGGACCTGGCGGCCGGGCCGTCGTCCGGCTCGTATCCGGTGAAGGGGATGCTGATCGTGCCCGCGTCCACGGCATGCGTGGCGGGGGTGTCGCTGGGGCTGTCGAAGGACCTGCTCCAGCGGGTGGCGAGCGTGACGCTCAAGGAGCGGCGCACGCTGGTGGTCGTGGTGCGGGAGACCCCGCTGAGCGGCCAGACGCTCAAGGCGCTGGTGGCGCTGGACGAGGCGGGCGCAGTGGTGCTGCCCGCCTCTCCGGCGTTCTACGCGGGTGCGACGCACATCCAGGATCTGGCTGACTTCGTCGCGGGGCGGGTGCTGGACGCGGCAGGGGTGCCGCATCGGCTGTACCGCCGTTGGGACGGGGAGCTGGGCGCGGCCCGTGCTCCCGGTGCTGGTGAGGACTAGCCCGGGCGGACCGGAACTAGCGCTTCTTGGCGCCGAACGACTTGCGGGTCTTGTCGACACGCAGGGCTGCGGCGGGCTGGTGGGCACGGGATCGGTTGGCCAGCTCCTGGAGCTGTCGCATCTGCGCGTAGGCCATCTCGATCGTGTACACGGTGAACCACTCCTGAAGATCGTCAGATCGTCGTTGATCTGTTGAAAGATTCACAGGGTGTCGACCCTGTGTGCCTTAGATTCTATACGTAAACTTGCGGGAACGCCGAATAATGGAAGGCTCCAGGTATATGGACACCGTGGACAGGCAGCTCATCCAGGCCCTCCGGGAGAACGGCCGTGCCTCCTACGCGGAGCTGGGCCGGCTCGTGGGCCTCTCCGGCCCCAGCGTCACCGACCGGATCAACCGCCTCGAGACGGCCGGTGTGATCACCGGCTACCGCGCGACCGTGGACGCGGCCTCGCTCGGCCTCGGCGTCACCGCGCTGATCGGCATCTCGCTCTCCGACGCCGCGGACCACGAGGACGTCGCCCGGCGGCTGCGCGACCTCGCGGAGATCGAGGACTGCTGGTTCATCGCCGGCGACGACTCCTTCATGCTCAAGGTGCGCGCGAACGACGTGGACGGCCTGGAGAAGATCATCCGCAGGCTGTCCGGCACCAAGGGCGTCTCGCGGACCCGCACCACCATCGTGCTCTCCACCAAGTGGGAGAACCGGGTCGGGGAACTTCCGGAAGAGCACTGAGAGTACGGTGGGTCGGGGTTTGGCAGGACAGGTACGCACGTAAGCAGGACAGACACAGGAGGCGACCGGCACATGGACGCTGGGCTCAAGCGCGAGCTGGAGGAGAAGGTCCGCTCCGGCGAGCGGCTGACGCGTGAGGACGGCATCGCCCTCTACGAGTCGGACGATCTGGCCTGGCTCGGTGGCCTCGCCCACGAGGTGCGCACCCGTAAGAACGGCGACGTGGTCCACTTCAACGTCAACCGTCACCTCAACATGACGAACGTCTGCACCGCCTCCTGCGCGTACTGCTCGTTCCAGCGCAAGCCGGGCGAGAAGGACGCGTACACGATGCGCATCGAGGAAGCCGTCCGTCTCGCGAAGACGATGGAGAACGAGAACCTCACCGAGCTGCACATCGTCAACGGCCTGCACCCGACCCTGCCGTGGCGGTACTACCCGCGCTCGCTCTCCGCGCTGAAGGAGGCGCTGCCGAGCGTCTCGCTGAAGGCGTTCACGGCGACGGAGATCCACCACTTCGAGACGATCTCCGGTCTCTCGGCGTCCGAGATCCTGGACGAGCTGATCGAGGCCGGCCTGGAGTCGCTCACCGGCGGCGGCGCGGAGATCTTCGACTGGGAGGTCCGGCAGCACATCGTCGACCACCAGACCCACTGGGAAGACTGGTCGCGCATCCACCGCCTCGCGCACGAGAAGGGTCTCAAGACCCCGTGCACGATGCTGTACGGGCACATCGAGGAGCCGCGCCACCGCGTGGACCACGTGCTGCGCCTGCGCGAGCTGCAGGACGAGACCGGCGGCTTCCAGGTCTTCATCCCGCTGCGCTACCAGCACGACTTCGTGGACATGAAGGACGGCAAGGTCCGCAACAAGCTCCAGGCGCGGACGACGATGGCGACCGGCGCCGAGGCGCTGAAGACCTTCGCCGTCTCGCGGCTGCTCTTCGACAACGTCCCGCACGTCAAGGTCTTCTGGGTGATGCACGGCGTGCAGACCGCCCAGCTGGCGCTCCAGCACGGAGCGGACGACATGGACGGGTCGGTCGTCGAGTACAAGATCACGCACGACGCGGACAACTACGGCACGCCGAACAAGCTGGGCCGTGACGACCTGCTGGAGCTGATCCGGGACGCGGGCTTCCGCCCGGTCGAGCGCAACACCCGTTACGAGATCATCCGGGAGTACCCGGGCCCGGACGCGGGGCTGCGCGACGAGCCGCAGGCGATGCGTCTCTGATCCCCGGTCGTTTCGGTTGAGGGGAAGGCCCCGGTCCCGTGGTGGACCGGGGGCCCCGGCGGGCGGGGCGGGGGGCGCGGCATGCTTCACTGGACGGGCACGTCGGGGCGTACGCGACGTCACGGACGACGTTCACAGACGACGTAGACAGACGACGTAGACAGAGAGAAGGGTCACCGTGTCCCTCAAGCCGAGCGCAACGATCCGCTACACCACGATGCGGCTGGCCATCTTCGTGGGCTGCTTCGTCGTCGTCCTGGGCCTGGTCAAGGTCGGGGTCGTGCCGTCCTCCCTCGGTGACGCCAACCTCGCCTGGGTCGCGCTGCTCGCGCTGGTGCTCTCCGCGCCGCTCTCCTTCGTGCTGCTGCGCAAGCAGCGCGACGTGATGTCCGAGCAGATCTCCGGCCGCATCGCGGGCGCGAAGGAGCGGCTCGCCGCGGACCGTGCGCAGGAGGATGCGGCGGACGACGCCGCCCGCGCGCACTGACCCCTGCTTTCACGAGCGACTTTCGCTGAAGCGCCCCAACTCCCGGGATGACCCCCGGGAGCGGGGCGCTTCGGCGTTCCCCGGCGGGGGGCTCGCGCGTCCCGTCCCGTCCCACGGCCCGTTGCACGTTCCGCGTCATGGATGGTCAAAGCACTCCTTTGAGATTCTCAAAGGATAAGTGTTAGCGTGTTCAACATGTCGACCTCGGTTGCGCCCTTCGAAGCCATGAGCACCCTGCTCGTGGCGCGCCTGCACGTCGACCTCTGCCGCCGCGCGTCCGCGGCCTGTTGCTGCTGTCGCTGATCCAGCAGACGCACGCAGCAGCGGTCCCGGCCGGCCACTTCCGGCTGCCGTACCGCATCACCACCACCCTCCGGAGAGTGTCCGTGTCCGCGACCCCCGCGACTCCCGAGGCCCCCGCCAAGGCCTCCTTCAAGTTCCCCTTCTGGGCCCAGATCGTCACCGGTCTCGTGCTCGGCGTGCTGTTCGGCTGGCTCTCGCGCAGCCAGGACATCAGCTGGCTGGCCACCACCCTGGAGAAGGTCGGCGACATATTCGTCCAGCTCCTGAAGCTGGCCGTCGCCCCGCTCGTCTTCTTCGCGATCCTCGTGTCGGTCACCAACCTGCGCAAGGTGAACAACGCCGCCCGCCTCGCCTCGCGCACGCTGCTCTGGTTCATGATCACCTCGCTGATCGCGGTCGCCATCGGCCTCGCGATCGGCCTGCTGACGAACCCGGGCTCGGGCACCGGCCTCACCGCCGCCGACGGCAAGGAGCCCAAGCGCCACGGCTCCTGGATCGACTTCCTGACCGGCATCGTGCCGAACGACATCGTCACGCCGTTCACCGAGCTGAATGTCCTCCAGATCGTCTTCCTGGCCGCCGTCGCCGGTATCGCCGCCCTCCAGCTCGGCTCGAAGGCCCAGCCGGTGCTGACGCTCGCCGAGTCCGTCCTGGAGCTCCTCCAGAAGGCGCTGTGGTGGGTCATCCGGCTCGCCCCGATCGGTACGGTCGGCCTCATCGGCACCGCCATCGCCAGCTACGGCTGGGACCTGATCGGCAAGTACGCCGTCTTCACCGCCGACGTGTACATCGGCTGCGCGCTCGTGCTGTTCGGCGTCTACCCGCTGCTGCTGGCCACCGTCGCCAAGGTCAACCCGGTCCAGTTCTTCAAGGGCGCCTGGCCCGCGATCCAGCTGGCCTTCGTCTCGCGCTCCTCGGTCGGCACCATGCCGGTCACCCAGAAGGTCACCGAGCGGCTCGGCGTCCCGAAGAACTACGCGTCGTTCGCCGTCCCGTTCGGCGCCACCACGAAGATGGACGGCTGCGCCGCGATCTACCCGGCGCTCGCCGCGATCTTCATCGCGCAGATCTTCGACGTGCCGCTGGGTGTCGGTGACTACCTGCTGATCGCGTTCGTCTCGGTGGTCGGATCCGCCGCCACCGCAGGTCTGACCGGCGCGACCGTGATGCTGACCCTGACCCTGTCGACGCTGGGCCTGCCGCTGGCGGGCGTCGGCCTGCTGATGGCGATCGATCCGATCCTGGACATGATGCGGACCGCCACCAACGTGGCCGGACAGGCACTGGTCCCGGTCATCGTCGCCGCCCGCGAGGGGATCCTGGACCGTACGGCCTACGCCAACGCCTCGTCGTCCCCGCTGGACGAGACCGAGACCCCGGCCGAGCCCGCTGCGGCCGCCGAGGCGAAGGTCCCGGTCGCCGCCTGACCGTACGGCCCCACGCCCGTACGCACACTCATCGCAGCCCCCGCCCCCGTCCGGGCGGGGGCTGCGGTGTGTTTCAGCGGCGGCCGGTGTGGGTCACGAAGCCCGCCCAGGCGTGCGGGGTGAAGGCGAGGTGGGGGATGCGGGTGTCCTTGGAGTCGCGGACGTGGACGGTGGCGGGGGTGGCGGCCACCTCGACGCAGGAGTCGCCCTCACTGCCGTCGCTGTAGCTGCTCTTGAACCAGTGCAGCTCGGGGTCGTAGGTCATGTCTCTCCCAGCAGTTCCTCGATGAAGCTCCGCGACTCCATGGGCGTGAGCGCTTGGGCCCGGATCATGCCATAGCGCATCTCGAGGACCTGGAGTCGCCTCGGATCGGAAACCGGCCGACCACCGAACGCGCCTTCCGAGCGGCCGACAGCCGTGCCGTCTCCGAATTTCAGCACCTCGATCCCGCCGTCCATGCCTGCATGGACCTCGCGATCGATCGGCATCACTTGGAGGGCTACGTTGCGCAACCGAGCCACGTCCAGCAGGCGTTCGAGCTGTTGGTGCCACACCATTGTGCCCCCGATGCGGCGGCGCAGGGTGGCCTCTTCCTGGACGATGCTGAGCGAGGGCGCGGGCTGCCGGTCGAAGATGGAGCGCCGCGTCATGCGTGCGGCCACGAATCGCTCCACCTCCTCCTGCCCGTAGGCCGGTTGACGCATCTCGAAGAGCGCCCTGGCGTAGTCCTCCGTCTGTAGAAGACCGTGTATCCCGTGGATGCGGTACGCCCCGATCTCGACGGCCCGGCCCTCCAGCTTCGCCAGGTCGCGGACCTTCTTCGGGTAGCGGACCTGTTCCATGTCCGCCTTCATCGCGGCGATCTTCCCGCCCGCCCGCAGCGTCTCGTCCGCCCTGTCCAGGTATTCGGGACGCGGGATCCGTTTGCCCGCCTCGACCTTGCGCACCAGGTCCTCCCCGTACCCGATGGCCGTTCCGAGGTCGGCGGCCCGCAGGCCCGCTTCCTCCCGCCAGGCCCGGAGCTGGCGTCCGAGCGCGGCCAGTACCGCGACCCCCTGCTCGTCCTCGGGGTCGACGTCCCAGCCCGCGTCTTCCGTACCGCCACTGTCCACGCTCATGAGCGCCCGCCTCCGACGTACCGATGTCCTCGACGCCCTCTGCCCGGCGGCCGGACAGGACAGCCGGGACAGCGCCGGACAAGAGCCGGACAAACGCGGGACGCAAGGGCGTTGCCGCTTCTCACGGTATGCGGCGATCGCCACGCTGAGTGACGTGAATACTCAAATCTGCGACCCCGCCCGCCATTTCGCCGTCCGGCTCCCCGCCACGCCCCGTGGCGCCCGCCGGGCCCGGCTGCTCGCCGTCGAGCGGATCGCCGCGTGGGGGCTGCCGACGGAGGGCGCCGCGCTCGTCGTGGCCGAGCTGGCGGCCAACGCCGTGACCCACGGGCGGGTGCCCGGCCGGGGGTTCCGGGTGGTGCTGGCGCTGGGGCGCGGCGTGCTGCGGATCGAGGTGGTCGACACCCGGGGGGACCGGAGCCCCGGTATCCGCGACGCGGACGGGTGTGCGGAGACCGGCAGGGGGCTGGTTCTGGTGGCCGCGATCGCGGATCGCTGGGGGGTGGATCCGGGGCCCGCACCATGCAAGGCGGTGTGGGCGGAGCTGGCGGTCGCCGGACTTGCGGACCTCCGTGACCTGGGATTCCGCGACCCGGCCGGGGCAGACGTCAACCCGTGAAGAACCGGGGTAAGAACCAACCGACCCACCCCTCCGGCTCCCCGTCGGCCCCGCTCACTCACACGAGTGAATTGTGCCAACTGCATTGGAATCGCGGCGGGTTGTCGGGCATATGCTCGCCCCACAACATCAGACATGAGACGGCCCCCGCCGGGACTGGCATCCCGAACGAGGGCCTGACCAACAAGGAAGTAGACGCTTCCCCATGGCTTCAATGCACCCTAGCGCGCCCTCGCGCGCGTCGTCCCGTGTTCACGCCGGGACCGCCCGATCAGGTCTCGTCCACGTCAACGTGCGGCACGCCACCCACTACGTCGTGGTGGGCAACCACCTCGCCCAGCACCCCGAGATGTCGCTGGTCGCGATCGGTCTCGCCACCCACCTCCAGTCGCTGCCCGAGGGTGTGCGCGTCGGCATCAGGCGGCTCGTCGAGCGGTTCCCCGAGGGGGAGGTGCGGATCGGCGCGGCCCTGCGGGAGCTGGAGAAGTACGGCTACCTGGAGCGCGTCCGCGTGCGGTTGGAGACGGGCCGGTTCGTCACCCGCACGGTGTCCTACAACCACCCGCGCGGGACGTCCCCCGAGGGCCCGGCGCCCGAGCCGGACCCTCCGGGGGGCGGCGGGCCGGAGCCGGTGCCCGATCCGGAGCCCGTGCCTGACCCGGAGCCCGTAGCCGCCCCCGATCCGGACACGGCCCCCGGACCCCGCCCGGAGCCCGACCCCGTCGCCCCGCCGCGCAGCGACCCCGCCCCCTCCGGGAAGGTCCGGCAGGATGCCTTCGACCTGCTCGCGCGGCTGCGGCTCGACGATCCGCGGCTGCTGCTGTCGGACCGCGCCGTCCGGCAGCTCGCGCCGGAGGCCGCGGAGTGGCTGGAACGTGGCGCCGAGCCCGAGGCCGTACGCCGCCTGCTGGCCATGGACCTGCCCCCCGACCTCCGGCACCCGGCGGCCCTCGTCGGGTACCGGCTGAGGACCCTGGCCCCGCCGCCGCTCCCGGCGGCCCGGGCTCCGGGGCCGGTCGTACGGCCGCACCCGTTCCAGACGTGCGACGGCTGCGACCGGGCCTTCCGCGCCCCCGGGCCGGGCCGCTGCCGCGACTGCCCGTCGGGGCCGGAGGCGATCGCCGCCTGACCTGCACGAGTGCGGCGGTGGCGTGGAGCGTCGGTGAAAAAGCTGGTCAGGGGCTGGCCGGGCACGATTGGCGGTGCGTAAATTACCGGCGGTAACACTCGTGCCGGGCTGAGGAGCATGCACCGTGGAAGCCGAGCAGCAACAGTCCCCGCGGCTGGTCGAACCCCACAAGACACTGATCGGCGGGGTCGTCCGGGAGGTCTCGGTCCCCGCGCTCGTCGGAGTCTCCCCCCGCGGACACCTCGGGGACATCCCCTTCGACAACGCCCGCCAGGCCCCCGGCGAGCCCGTCCTGGCCCGCAAGGACCGCGACGGCGTCTGGCACGACGTGAGCGCCGCCACGTTCGCCGCCGAGGTGCTCGCCGTCGCCAAGGGCCTGATCGCCGAGGGCCTCCAGGCCGGCGACCGGCTCGCCATCATGGCCCGCACCACCTACGAGTGGACCCTGCTGGACTTCGCGGGCTGGGCGGCCGGGCTCGTCACCGTACCCATCTACCCCACCTCCTCCGCCCACCAGGCCCGCTGGATCATCCAGGACTCCGGCGCCGTCGCCTGCGCCGTCGAGGACACCGCGCAGGCCCGGGTGATCAGCGGCGAGCGCGTCGCCCTGCCCGGCCTCGCGCACCTGTGGGAATTCGACACCGGGGCCATCGCCCGCCTGATCAAGGCCGGGGAGGTGATCCCGGACGCGCTCGTCCACGCGCGCCGCGAGCGCGGCGGCCCCGACACCGCCGCCACCCTGATCTACACCTCCGGCACCACCGGGCGCCCCAAGGGCTGCGTCCTGACCCACGGCAACTTCCTCGCCGAGGCGGACAATTCGGTCGCCCTGCTGCACCCCGTCTTCACCTCGGTCAGCAAGGATCCGGCCTCGACCCTCCTCTTCCTGCCGCTCTCCCACGTGTACGGCCGCGCCGTCGCCATCGGCTGCCTGCGCGCCCGCGTCAAACTCGGCCACGCCCCCAGCATCCAGACCGACGAGCTGCTGGCCGACCTCGCGGGATTCCGCCCGACCTTCCTCCTCGCCATCCCCTACGTGCTGGAGAAGGTCTACAACACCGCCCGCGCCACCGCCGAGCGGATGGGCCGCGCCGCCTCCTTCGACCGGGCCGCGCGCATCGCCCGCAGCTACGGCGAGGTGGTGGAGGGCAAGTCCCCGGGGATCGGGCTGCGCGCCGCCCGGGCGCTCTACGATCCGCTGGTCTACCGCCGGATCCGGGCCGCCCTCGGCGGCCGGGTGCGCTACGTCCTGAGCGGCGGCTCCCCGCTCGGCCGCCGCCTCGCCGCCTTCTACACGGGCGCGGGCATCGAGGTGTTCGAGGGGTACGGGCTCACGGAGACCACCGGGGCCAGCACGGTCACGCCCCCGCTGCGGCCCCGCCTCGGCACGGTCGGCTGGCCGCTCCCCGGCACCGCCGTGCGCATCGCGGACGACGGCGAGGTGCTGCTGGCCGGCCGGCACGTCTTCGCCGGGTACTGGAACAGCGGCGCGGGCCAGCCCCAGGGCAGCTGGTTCGCCACCGGGGACATCGGCGAACTCGACGCCGACGGGTACCTGACGATCACCGGCCGCAAGAAGGACATCATCATCACCTCGGGGGGCAAGAACGTCGCCCCCGCGCCCCTGGAGGACTGGCTGCGCGCCCACCCGCTCGTCGGCCAGTGCATGGTGGTGGGCGACAACCGCCCGTACGTCACCGCGCTGATCACCCTGGAGCCCGAGGGGCTGGCGCACTGGCGGCAGATGCACAAGAAGCAGCGGACGCCGCTCCCCGAGCTGGTGCGCGACGAGGAGCTGCACGCCGATCTGCAGAAGGCGGTGGACGAGGCGAACAAACTGGTCTCGCGTGCCGAATCGATCCGCCGCTTCGCGGTGCTGCCCGCCGATTTCACCGAGCAGCGCGGCCACCTCACGCCCTCGATGAAGATCAGGCGGTCGGCGGTGGCCCGCGACTACGCGCGGGAGATCGAGGAGCTGTACCGGAAGTAGGCGCTCCGGCGTGAGCGGGCGGGACCGGAGCGGCCCGCTTATGGTGGTCCGGGGGCAGCCGCCGAGGAGGGCGCCGTGCACCGGTCCCGTACCCGTACCCCTTCGCGCCGTACCGCCTCCTGTCGTACCCCTTCGCGCCGTACCGCTTCCCGTCGCACCGCTGTCGTGGGCCTCGCCGTGCTGGCGCTGGCCTCGCTCGGCGCGAGCCCCGGCGCCGGTCCGGGTGCCGGTCCGGGTGCCGGTCCGGGCCCCAGCCCCGACCCCGCCGGCCTCGCGCGGTTCTACGGGCAGCGCATCCGCTGGGGCGGCTGTCCGGAGCAGCCCGGCGCGCCCGCCGCCATGCGCTGCGGCACCCTCACCGTGCCGCTGGACCACGCCGACCCCGCCAAGGGCACCACCCGGATAGCCATGGCCAGGATCCCGGCCAACGGCCGCAAGCGGCTCGGCTCGCTCCTGCTGAACTTCGGCGGGCCCGGCGCCCAGGGCATAGAGTCCCTCGCCGCCGATCCCAAGGCCTTCGCCGACCTCGGCGAGTCCTACGACCTCGTCGCCTTCGACCCGCGCGGGGTCGGCCACAGCGACCCGGTCAGCTGCGGCGGCGCCCTCGACGCGCAGTCCCCGCCCGGCGACGACCCGGCCGCCCGGCTCGCCGCCCTGCGCGCGGTGGTCAAGAGCTGCGAGAAGCACTCCGGGCCCGTCCTCCCGTACATCGGGACGGTCCACGCGGCGCGCGACATGGACGTGATGCGCCAGGTGCTCGGCGAGAAGAAGCTCAACTACCTCGGCTTCTCCTACGGGACCCGCCTCGGCGCGGTGTACGCCGCCCAGTTCCCCCGCAACGTCGGCCGGATGGTCCTCGACGGGGTCGACACGCTGGCCGAACCGCTGGACCAGCAGGCGCTCGTATCCGCCCAGGGGCAGCAGCAGGCGCTGGACAACTTCCTGAGCTGGTGCACCCACCAGAGCGGCTGCGTGTACGGGACCAACACCCGCACCGCCAAGGAGAGGGTGAACGCCCTCGCCGCCCGCCTCGGCAAGGAACCGCTGATCGGCGGGGACGGCTCGGCCTTCACCGGGGAAGACCTCGCGGTGGCCATCGGCAGCGCGCTCTACTCGCGGGAGACCTGGCCCGCGCTCGCCGAGGGCCTGGCGATGGCCGAGCGCGACGGCGACCCCACCGGGCTGCTGGAGCTGGGCGGGCCGACCGGACCGCCGCCCCCGGGGAGCGAGAGCCCGGCGCCCGCGGCGGACAAGGTGCCCGCCGACAACATGCAGGCCGCGCTGATCGCGGTGAGCTGCGCGGACGACCCCGACCGGGGTGACGCCAAGGCCAGTCCGGCCGCGATCGAGAAGGAGATCCAAGCCCGGGCGGCCGAATTCCGCGCCGCCTCCCCGATCTTCGGGCCGCTCCAGCTGGGGACGGTCCTGTCCTGCTACGGCCGCCCCGCGGGCAGCGGCTTCCTGCGCACCATCGACCGGCCGGGCGCCCCGCCCATGCTGCTGGTCGGCACGCGCGGGGACCCGGCGACCCCGTACCGCTGGACCGAGGAGACCGCCGCGCGGCTCGGCGCGGCGGTGGTGCTGGACTACAAGGGCGACGGGCACGCCGCCTATCTCCACTCGGGGTGCGTGCGCGAGAGCGTGAACGCCTTCCTGGTGGACGGGGAGCTGGCGAGCGGAACACGGGCGTGCCCCGCCGGTGAGTGACCGGCGGGGCCGTGAACTGCGGGTGAACGCTCAGCAGTTGCCGTGCGCCGGCCGCCCGGCGAAGCGGTCGGCGAGCCAATTGCCCGCCGCGAGCGCCTCGGTGATCACCCCGGTGACGTGGCCGCCGACCCAGATGGTGTTCCAGTGGACGTCCGCGCCCTTCGCGCACCAGTCGGTGCGCAGCTGCTGGGCGACGGCGTACGGGATCAGCTCGTCGCCGGCCGCGTGGTACTGGTACACCGGCGCGGCCGGGGCGGTCCGGCCGAGCTTCGACTGGTTCAGCCGGGCCTGCCAGTCGGGCTGCGCCAGGGGGTCCTTCGTCGTCATGTCCGAGATCCGCTTGAAGGACCCGACGGCCGAGTCGATCGCGACGCAGTTCGTCTTGAGGAAGTCGACGAGGAGCTTGCCCGCCGGGTTGAGGTAGGAGTCCAGCCGCAGCTCGGGGAAGGCCGCGTCCTGGCCCGCGGCGGCCATGAAGATCAGACCGGAGCCGTAGGAGCCGTTGTTGGAGTCCGCGACCTTGAGCAGGTCCGCCGGGACCCCGCCGGTCGCCGTCCCCTTCACCTGGAGTTCGGGCGCGTACGAGCCCTGCAGCTCGGCCGCCCAGCTGGAGGCCTGGCCGCCCTGCGAGTACCCCATGATGCCGACCGGGCCGGAGGCCGACAGCCCGGCCTCGGGCAGCCGTTGGGCGGCGCGCGCCGCGTCGAGGACGGCGTGCCCGGCCGAGGGGCCGACGGTGTAGGTGTGCAGCCCGGGGGTGCCGAGGCCCTCGTAGTCGGTGACGACGACGGCCCAGCCGCGCAGGGTGAGCTGCTGGATGAGATTGGCCTCCAGGCCGGTGCCGTTGGGGAAGTTGGCGCTGGGCGCGCAGGAGTCGGCGAGGCCGACCGTGCCGACGGCGTAGGTGATCAGCGGGCGCGGTCCGCCGCGGCCGTCCTGGGGGACGATGACCGTGCCGGAGACGACGTTGGGGGCGCCGTCCGCGGTCGTCGAGCGGTACTGGATCTTCCAGGCCTTGGTGTTGGTGGGCTGGCCGGGGAGCGGGTGGAACGACGAGGGGGCGCTGGCGACGACGTCGCCGGGCCGGGCGGCGGCCTGGGCCGCTCCGTCCGAGGCGTGGGCGGTGGTCGCGGGGATACCGGCCGCCAGGGCCAGGGCGGCCACGGCGGCGAGCGCGGTGCTTCGGATACGCATGGGGCGGCTCTCCCAAGGGGTCCGTGTGGGGGTGGTGAGGAGACCGTAGTGACCGACCGGTAGGGAGGTCGCTGACCGGGCAGCTCAGCTTTGCTGACCCGACCCCTCACGTCCCGCACGCGGGGCCGCGAACCACCGCGGAACGCTCAGCAGTTGCCGTCCGACGGGCGCCCGGCGAAGCGGTCGGCGAGCCAGTCGGCCGCCGCGGCCGCCCCGCTGGTCCCGCCGGTGATGTGGCCGCGACCCGCGATGGCGCGCCAGTGGACGTCCGCGCCCTTCGCGCACCAGTCGGTGCGCAGCTGCTGGGCGACGGCGTACGGGATCAGCTCGTCGCCGGCCGCGTGGTACTGGTACACCGGCGCGGCCGGGGCGGTCCGGCCGAGCTTCGACTGGTTCAGCCGGGCCTGCCAGTCGGGCTGGGCCAGCGGGTCCCTCGTGGTCATGTCCGAGATCCGCTTGAAGGACCCGACGGTCGTGTCGATCGCGGCGCAGTGAGTCCTGAGGTAGTCGACGAGGGTCTTGCCCGCCGGGTTGAGGTAGGAGTCCAGCTTGAGTTCCGGGAAGGCCGCGTCCTGGCCCGCGGCGAGCATGAAGACGACGCCCGAGCCGGCGCGGCCGTTGTCGGAGTCCGCGACCTTGA
Source organism: Streptomyces sp. NPDC002138 (assembly GCF_040296485.1). NCBI lineage: Bacteria > Bacillati > Actinomycetota > Actinomycetes > Kitasatosporales > Streptomycetaceae > Streptomyces > Streptomyces sp. NPDC002138. Next base: position 64,903 of record NZ_JBEOXE010000019.1, read on the forward strand.
GCAGGTCCGCCGGGATCCCGCCGGCCGCCGCCCCCTTGACCTGGAGTTCGGGGGCGTAGGAGCCCAGCATCTCGGCCGCCCAGCCGGAGGCCTGGCCGCCCTGCGAGTACCCCATGATGCCGACCGGGCCGGAGGCCGACAGCCCGGCCTCGGGCAGCCGTTGGGCGGCGCGGGCGGCGTCCAGGACGGCGTGCCCGGCCGAGGGGCCGACGGAGTAGGTGTGCGGGCCCGGAGTGCCGAGGCCCTCGTAGTCGGTGACGACCACGGCCCAGCCGCGCTGGGTGAGCTGATGGATGAGGGTGCCCTCCGCGGAGGTGCCCCGGGGAAGGTGGTCGCTGGGCGCGCAGGAGTCGTCGAGGCCGACCGTGCCGACGGCGTAGCTGACCAGCGGGCGGGGGCCGACGCGGCCGTCCTGCGGGACGACCACGGTGCCCGAGACCACGTCGGGGGCGCCGTCGGCGGTGGTCGAGCGGTACTGGATCTTCCAGGCCTTGGTGTTGGTGGGCTGGCCCGGCCGCGGGTGGAACGACGAGGGCGCGCTGGCGACCACGTCACCGGGCCGGGTGGCAGCGTCCGCGGTGTCGGCCGATGCGGTGGCGGTGGTCGCGGGGATCCCGGCTGCCAGGGCCAGGGTTAGGGCGGCCACGGCGAGCGTGGTGCTTCGGATGCGCATGGGGGCTCTCCCAAGGGGTCCGTGTGGAGGTCGTGCGGTGTGGGGGGTGGTTCCGTGCGGGGGTTCCGTGCGGAGGGTTCCGTGCGGAGGGTTCCGTGCGGAGGTTCCGGGCGGGGGTGGTTCCGTGCGGGGGTGGCGAGGAGCCCGCGGCGACCCACTGGTGGGAAGGTCGCTGACCGGACAGCCCACCCTTGCCGACCCGCCCCCTCACCCCCGGCCCGCCCAGCGCCGGACGCGCCGGGCGCGTCACCCGAAAGAGGGCCTAAGCAGGGTCGTCCACCGGGCCGGGGTGCGCCCGGTAGGCGCCCGGGGTGGTGCCCGTCCAGCGGCGGAACGCCCGGTGGAAGGCGGTGTCCTCGGAGAAGCCCAGCCGCGCCGCCAGCTCCGCGATCGGCTCCCCGCTCTCGGCCAGCCCCGCGATCGCCGCGTCCCGCCGCACATGGTCCTTGAGCTGCTGGAAGGAGGTCCCGTCCTGGCGCAGCCGGCGCCGTAGCGTCGCCGGAGACACCGCGAGGCGCCCCGCCACCTCGCCCAGCTCCGGCAGCCGCGGGGAGACCCGCAGCTGCCGGCTCAGCGCCCGGCGCACCTGCTCGGCGACCGTGGTCCCGTACTCCGGGCGCGACAGCAGGTCGAAGGGGGCCCGCCGCAGCATCGCGTCGAGCGCGGCCTCGTCCCGGACGAGCGGCGCGCCCAGCCAGTGCGCCTCGAAGGCGGCCCCGGTGCGCGGCCGCCCGAAGCGGACCGGGCAGTCGAAGAGCAGGTCGTACTCGTCCGCGTGCGGCGGCGGGGGATAGGCGAACTCCGCGTGGGCGAGCGGGATCCGGCGCCCGACCAGCCAACTGCACAGCCGGTGGAAGATCGCGAGCAGGCACTCGGTGAGGAACCGCTCCTCGTCCCGCCCGAAGTCGTTGTGGACGGTGAACCGGGCCCGCCCGTCGGCCACGTCGAGCGCCAGCTCGGGCCCGCCGGGGAAGAGGCGGTAGAAGGCCGCCGCCCGCTCGATCGCCGCCCCCAGGTCCCGGCAGCCCAGCGTGGCGTGGCACATCATGGCGAAGGTACCCGGGCGGCTGGGGGCCGTACCGAGGCCGAGGAATTCGTCCTGCGTGGTCCGGTACAGCGCGCGGAAGAGCCGGGCGAACTGCGCGGGCGTGACGCGGGCGCGGTCGTCCCCCAGCAACAGCGGCGGAATCTGCGCCTCCTGGAGCAGCGGCACGGTGTCGACGCCCGCGGCGCGGGCGCCCGCGAGCACGGCGCGCACGTGGTGCACGGTGACCGTCCGCCTCCCCATGCACCCGACGGTAGCCCCAATGAGCGCTGCGGTCAGCGGGGGTGACGCTTCCGGTCATGCCGCCGGGGGCGAACGGCTGCCTAGCGTCGTCCGTACGGATCCGCCTCGTCCGTACGGTTCTCCGTCGTCCGTACCGGATCCGCATGCCCGCAGGTAGCCATGGAGGCGATACCGATGGACGCTGTGCGACCGGACACCCCGCGACCGGAGACGCTGGCGGTGTTCACCCGGTGGACCGCCCGGCGGTACGGGCCGGAGACCGCCCTGCGCTTCCGGCGCGCGGGCACCTGGCGGACCAGGACGTACGCCGAACTGGACGCCCGGGCCGCCGGGGTGGGGCGGGCGCTGCTGGCCCTCGGAGTGGCGCCGGGCGAGCGGGTCGCCGTACTGGCCGAGACCAGGCCGGAGTGGACGTACACGCACTTCGGGGTGCTGGCGGCGGGCGCGGTCATCGTGCCGGTGTATCCGACGGCGGGTGCGGAGGAGCTGGCCTGGGTGCTGTCCGACTCCGCGTCGGTGGTCGTGGTCTGCGACGACGAGACGCAGGCGGCGCGGGTGGCGGCGCTGCGGGAGCGGCTGCCGGGGCTGCGCGAGGTGGTGTGCATGGACCCGGTGGGGGAGGGGGCGCAGGGGCCGACGCCGCTGCTGTCCTCCTTCGCGCCGGTGGACGCGCCGGTGGGCGGGCCGGTGGACGCGCCGGTGGACGCGCCGGTGGGCGGGCCGTGGGACGAGCTCGCCGCCCGGGCGGAGGCGGTCGGCCCGGACGACGACGCGTCCATCGTCTACACCTCCGGCACCACCGGGCTGCCCAAGGGCTGCCGCCTCACGCACGGGAACCTCGGCGCGATCCAGGACGCGACGCTTCCGCTGGTCAGCGGCGGCCCGGGGGACTCGACGTACCTGTACCTGCCGCTCGCGCACCTGCTCGCCCAGCTGATCCAGTTCACCACGCTGCTGGAGGGTGGGGAGCTGTCGTACTTCGGCGGGCGGATCGAGGACGTCATCGCCGAGCTGGCCGAGGCGCGGCCGACGCATCTGCCGTCGGTGCCGCGGCTGTTCGAGAAGCTGCACTCGGTGGTGCTGTCGCTGGCGGAGTCCCGGGAGGGCGGCCGGGAGCGGTTCGAGGAGGCGGTCCGGCTGGGGGTGCTCGCAGCGGACGGGGAGCTGCCGGAGGCGTCGCGGGACGCGTACGAGGCGGCCGGGAAGTCGCTGTACTCGCCGGTCCGGGAAGCGCTCGGCGGGCGGCTGCGGTGGGCGCTCACCGGTGGGGCGCCGATCGCGCCCGCGACCCTGGACTTCCTGCGGGCCTGCGGGATCGAGGTCTTCGAGGGGTACGGCATGACCGAGTCGGCCGGGGTCATCAGCCTCAACCACCCGGGGGCGGTCCGCCACGGGACGGTCGGGCGGCCGATCGCGGGCTGTGAGGTGCGGATCGCGGAGGACGGGGAGGTGCTGGCGCGGGGGCCGATGGTCTTCCCGGGCTACCACGCGAACGCGGCGGCCACGGCGGCCACGGTGGACGCGCAGGGCTGGCTGCACACGGGGGACCTGGGGGCGCTGGACGAGGACGGGTTCCTGCGGATCACCGGCCGGAAGAAGGAGCTGATCATCACCTCGTCGGGCAAGAACATCACCCCGACGGAGGTGGAGTTCGCGATCCAGCGCTCCCGGTTCGTCTCGCGGGCGGTGATGATCGGCGACCACCGCCCCCACCCGGTGGCCCTGATCACCCTGGACGCCGAGGAGATCGCGGCCTGGGCCGCCCGCGAGGGCCTCGACCTGGCCGGTACGCCGTCCACGCACCCGGCGGTGCGGGCGCTGGTGGAGACGGCGGTGACGGAGGCCAACGCGTCGGTCTCCCGGCCGGCCCGGATCCGCGCGTTCCACGTCCTGGACCGGGAGTTCACGGTGGAGTCGGGCGCCCTGACGCCGACGCTGAAGCTGCGCCGGGCGGTGGTGGCGCAGCGGTACGCGGCGGAGATCGACGCGCTGTACGGGGGGTGAGCGGGCGCGGGGGGAGCGGTCGTCCATAGGGTGTGTACATGACGAACAAACTCCCTGAGATGCGAGCCTCCGACGCCGAGCGCGAACAGGTGGCCGAGATGCTGCGCGAGGCCGTCGCGGAAGGCCGCCTCGACATGGAGGAGTTCGACGAGCGCCTCGGCGCCGCCCTGGGCGCCCGCACCCGGGGCGAGCTGGAGGCCCTCACCAGCGACCTCCCCGTGGCCGCCCGTTCCGCGGGCCACGCCACCACGAGCGGCTGGGCCGAGCGCACGGGCGGGGCGGTGACCTCCTCCGGCGCCTTCGCCGTCTGGGGCGGCTTCGCCCGGCGGGGCCACTGGACGGTGGGGCGGACCTTCACCGCCTTCACCCTCTGGGGCGGCGGCGTCATCGACCTGCGCGAAGCGCGCTTCGAGGGCGGCGAGGTGAACATCCGCTGCTTCGCCCTCTTCGGCGGCATGTCCGTGGTCGTTCCGCCGGACCTGGAGTGCGAGGTCAAGGGCATCGGCATCCTGGGCGGCTTCGGCGACCGCGCGTCGGGCCCGGGCGCCCCCGGCTCCCCCCGCGTCACCATCACCGGCCTGGCCCTCTTCGGCGGCATCGGCGCGGAACGCAAGGAACGCAAGGCCGCCAAGGCGGCGGCGAAGGCGGCCCGCAAGTCGCTTGCGTAGCGAGCGAGCGAGCGAGCGGGCGGGGCGAGCGGGCGGGCCGGGCGGGCCGGGCGGTGGCCGCGGCCCCGGTACGCAGGCCGGACCAGCCCGTGCGAAGGGGGCGGGGCGCCTGTCGCGCCCCGCCCCCTTCGGTGCTCAGCCGGTGTCCGCGGTGCGCGGACGGGTCAGCCGGTCAGGCTTCGTCAGCCCTGGTTCCAGGTGCCCGACTGCCAGAGGGCGCCGCCCTTGCCGGGGCCGCCGTCCTTCTTGTAGACGACGAAGTTGCCGTCGTCCTGCAGGAGCGCGTAGGCGCCGGGGTTGTTCGCGGTCTTGGCGCTCCAGACCACCTTCTTGCCGCCCATCCAGTCGCGCATGAACAGGTCGCCGTCCTCGCCCATGCGCATTTCCAGCACCTGGAAGCCGGTGCCGTAGGTGCCGCTGTTCCAGATGGCCTTGCCGTCGCTCTTGCGGTACATGACCAGGTTGTTGTCCGCCTGGATGACCAGCCAGACGGAAGCGGACTGGGCCCAGTGGCCCGTGAACCAGTAGCGGTACTGGTTCGCCGGGTCCTCGGCGCACACCTTCGTGGTCGTCTCGAACCGCAGGGTCGACCAGGGCAGCCCCCAGCTATCGGACTGGTGGCCGATGACCTCGAAGTTGCCGTCCCACTTCAGCTTCGCGACGGGCGTCACCTCGGTGTGGCTGCCGTAGGTGGCGGTGTGCCAGATGCCGCCGCCGGTCTGTGCGCTGCCGCCCTGCTTGTAGATGACGAAGTTGCCGTCTTCCTGCAGGGTGGCGTAGGCGCCGGGGTTGCCGTAGGTGCCGCTGTTCCACAGCGGGAGCTTGTAGCCGCCCGGGTTGCCCAAGGCGTACAGCACCAGGTTCCCGTCGGGCTGCATGACCAGCTCGGTCGCGCCGGTCGGGTTGGTCATCTTCTCGCCCGGCGCCAGCCGCTGGCCGACGTTCAGGAGGGTCTCGCGGCGGTCGTAGGGCTCGTCGCACTCGGTCATGCCGGGACGGCCGGCGGCCGGCGCGGCGGTCGCCGTGGCCGGGACCAGCGAGGCCAGGGCCGAGGCGGCGAGTACGGATATGAAGGCACTGCGGATGAAGCGGTGACGCATTGGTTCGTTCCCCCGTGGTCAGTCAGGTGGTGATCGGTCAGATCTTGTTGTACGTACCGGTGTTCCAGAGGCCGCCGCCCTTGCCGGGGCCGCCGTCCTTCTTGTAGACGACGAAGTTGCCGTCGTCCTGCAGGAGCGCGTAGGCGCCGTCGTTGCCGCCCGTTCCCGTGCGCCAGTGGACCGTCTCGTTGCGGTCGTCACCGTGCAGGACCAGGTCGCCGTTGTCCCCGATCTCCAGGCTCAGCGGGCTCCGGCTGCCGTAGGTGCCGCTGCCCCAGATCGCCTTTCCGTCGCTCTTGCGGTACATGACGAGGTTGTTGTCCCGCTGGAGCACGAGCCATACGGACGCGGCCTGGGCCCAGGACCCGCGGCCCCAGGCCATGTCGGACGGACACACCCTGACGTGCTGCTCAGGGGTGTCGGACCAGAACGAGGTCTCGGCGCGGCCGGACACCACGAGCTGGCCGTCGTCGCGGATGGACGCGGCGAGGTAGCTGTTGGCCCGGCTGCCGTAGGTGGCGGTGTGCCAGATGCCGCCGCCGGTCTGGGCGCTGCCGCCCTGCTTGTAGATGACGAAGTTGCCGTCGTCCTGCATGGTGGCGTAGGCGCCGGGGTTGCCGTACGTGCCGCTGTTCCACAGGGGGAGCTTGAAGCCGCCCGGGGTGCCGAGCGCGTAGATGACGAGGTTCCCGTCGGGCTGCATGACCAGCTCGGTCTTGCCGGGCGTCGGGACCAGGCTCGCGCCCGGTTCGAGGCGCTGGCCGGGCCGCAGGTCGGAGCTGCGGCCGGTCGCGCTGGTGCGGCACTGGCCGGGGTCGCCGGTGGCCGACGCCACCGCCGGGACCAGGACGGTCACGGCGGAGGCGGCGAGCAGGGCGGTGAGAGTTCTGCGGAGCAGGTGGTGACGCATGGTGGTGCTTCCCTCGAGATGGAGCAGGTGCCGATGATTCAGATCTTGTTGTACGTGCCGGTGTTCCAGAGGCCGCCGCCCTTGCCGGGGCCGCCGTCCTTCTTGTAGACGACGAAGTTGCCGTCGTCCTGGAGGAGCGCGTAGGCGGCGTCGTTCCCGGCGGTACCGGTGCGCCAGCGGACCGCGGTGCGGTTCTCCTCGACGAGGGTCAGGTCGCCCCGGTCCTTGGGGGCCATCTGCAGGTTCAGCCGGTAGGCGCCCCCGTAGGTGCCGCTGTTCCAGATGGCCTTGCCGTCGCTCTTGCGGTACATGACCAGGTTGTTGTCCCGCTGCAGGACCAGCCACACGGACGCGGACTGGGCCCAGTTGCCGGACCACCAGGCCTCCGCGGCCGTCGCGTAGTCCGAGCAGATCCAGGCCTGGCGCTCCGAGCTTCCGGTCGACCAGGAGGGGCCCGCGTTGCGGCCCTCGACGACGAACGCGCCGCCCATCAGCGAGGCCCGCACGACACCGGTGCCGGGGCTGGTCCCGTAGGTGGCGGTGTGCCAGATGCCGCCGCCGGTCTGTGCGCTGCCGCCCTGCTTGTAGATGACGAAGTTGCCGTCTTCCTGCTGGGTGGCGTAGGCGCCGGGGTTGCCGTAGGTGCCGCTGTTCCACAGCGGGAGCTTGTAGCCGCCCGGGTTGCCCAAGGCGTACAGCACCAGGTTCCCGTCGGGCTGCATGACCAGCTCGGCCGCGCTCGCCAGGTCCGCCAGCCGGGCCCCCGGTTCCAGGCGCTGGCCGGGGCGGATCTCCGCGAGGGTGCCGCTCTTCGGTCCGCGGCAGTCGGTGGGAGCGGCGGCGGCCGGGGAGGCGGCCGCCGGGACCAGGACGGCCGCGGCGGAGACCGCGAGCAGGGATACGAGCGATCTGTGGAGCGTGCGGGTGCCCATGGTTGATTTCCCCCCAGGAAATGCGTGTCGGCCGACCAGCTGATCATACGAGTTCCCTTGGGGATCCCTTTGGGGTCCCTTGGGCATCTCTTTCTACACCGGGGGGTGAGGGGGCGATCAACCGATTACTTCGCGGCTCTCCGTCCCGGGTCAGGCCGTGAGGTCCGCGGCCACCAGGCTCAGCCAGGCGCCGTACGAGAAGGGTTCCGGGACGCCCACCTCCATGCCCAGTTCGGCGACCGCCACGGCGTAGTCGGTTTCCTCCAGGGGGAGGGCCACCAGCTCGTTCAGTTCGCCGACCAGGCGGGCCACCACGTGGGGGTGGGTGGTCGCCGCGTAGTCGGCGATGGCCGCGTCGTGGTCGTCGAACTGGTCCACGATGTCCTGGGAGAACCAGCCGCCCAGCAGCTGTCCGGTCTCCGGGAAGCGTGCGTGCCACTCCCAGTGGGTCTGCGGGGTCGCGGGCGGGGGGACCTCGCCGTTCTCCACGCTCGCCTTGAGGTGGTCGGCCAGGACCAGCAGCCAGGCGCCGACGGCGGCCTCCGGCAGCCCGGTGTCGGGGACCGCGTAGTACTCGCCGAGGCTCAGGCGCAGCCGGCCCGGGGGTGTGCGGCTGTACTCGCGCAGCTGGCGCTCCGCCTCGGCGATGGCCCAGGGGCGGGTGTGCCAGGTGTGGCGCAGGTACGCGTCCAGGGCAGTGCTGCGCCGCTCGGGCGTGTCGTCGGCGCTTTGGCCGAGGTAGGCGCGCATCACCTGGTCCAGCTCGCCGTAGCGCCGGTCGTGTTCGAGGGGCTTCATGGACACGGGGGACGGCCTCTACAGGTAGATCGGGACGGTGGTCAGGACGACGAACCCGTGCGGGCTCGCCGGTTCGCGCCGCAGCACGATGCGGGCCGCGCGGACGTCGACCGGGTCGCGTCCGGCGAGCAGCATCGCCTCCAGCAGCACCCGCCCGACGGGCTCTTCCCGGGAGGGCCAGGCGGCCTCGATGGTGAGCCGCGCCCGGGTGCCCTGCGCCAGCCAGCGGTGGATGACCTGCTCGTTGGCGGTCACGACGCGCTGCGTGGCCCACTGGGCGGTTTCCCGGTCGGGGTAGGTGGCTGATCTGGTGAGCATGGGGTGATTGTCTCCCGTACCGGTGCGGATGTCAGAGCGCGTTGAACGACCAGAAGACGCCCACCTCGTCCACCGGGGACGGGGCGACCACGATCAGGCCGAGTTCCTCGGCGTAGTCGGTGAAGCGGGCCCCGCCGCCCGCCAGCCGGTCCTTGAGGAAGTCGGGGGTGGTGGTCGTGCGGGCCAGCGGCGAGGTGGTCCAGTACGTCGCCACCTCGTCCCCCGCCTCGGCCCCGGCCTCGCCCCCGGCCGCGTCCCCCGCCTCGGCCCCGGGACCGTCGAAGCGCCGCAGCAGGGTCCGGGCGTCCGCGCGTACGGCTTCCAGCGCCTCGGGAGTGCGCCCGTACAGCGGGGCGGTCTCGAAGGTCCACTCCTGCGTGAACGAGGCGAGCAGGTCGACGGCGGCGGCGCCGTCGAGGGGGTGCAGCCCCGCGTGCAGGGCGGCGGCGGTGAGGCCGGGGAGGAAGGGGAAGGAGGGGCCCGTCGCGGCCCGTTCCTCGCCGTCCCGGTCCCAGTCCAGGGCCCGCCAGCCCCGCGGGTCGCCGCCCTCGCGCCGCAGCACGGCCAGGACGTCCTCGGCCCAGTCCGGGTGAAGCCGGGGGCCGGCCGCGGCGAACACGTACGGGTCGTCGAGGAGCCGCAGCGCGGCGCCCTCCCACGCGCGGGCGCCGTCGTCCGGGGACGCGGCCGGGCCTGCGGGTGCGTTCATCGGGTGTCCAAGGAGGTCGGGGCCGGTCACGGCGCGGGCATCGAGGTGTAGATGATGTACGGCGGATCGAGGCTGGAATCGTATTTGAGCACCGTCTTGACGTTCTTCACGTCGACGGCCTTGGCGTTCAGGCCGTTGTCCTTGTAGCCGGACCCGGGGTGGGCGGGGTCGGGCTGCTTGGAGACGTAGCGCCCGCTGTTCTCGCCGTTCGGCGCGGCGCTGGTGAAGTCCTTGTTGGTCCCCTCGCCGGGCGGCGGCGGGCCGGTGAGCCACGCGTCGATCTCGGAGCGGCGGTTCCTGAGGTTGTACTCGGTGAGCGACTGAGCGTGCGCGTAGTCCGTGAAGGACGAGGAGCCGCCGATCTTCGGCTTGTTGTGCGGCCAGGTCGGGGTGGCCGGGTCGGACTGGTCGCGCAGGCGCTGGGCGAGCTGCTCGTCGGTCTTGCCGACGTGCTTGTCGAGGGTGTGGCCGTTGCCCAGGTACTCGTTGCTCGCCAGGTCGAAGACCTGGTTGCCGTCCTTGTCCTGGACCATCCACTTCTGCTCGTGCTTGAACTCGTCCAGCGCGCGGGCGCCGAAGCCGTGCGCCCGGGCGACGCCGGCCTCGAACTTGGGCGCGCTCAGGTAGGCCTCGTCCAGCGCGGGGAGCTTGTTGTCCGTGCGGGTGGTGAGGCCGTTCAGGGTGGTGGTGTAGGTGTCGACGATCCGGTTGATGGCGGCCGTGTCCAGCTTGAGGATGAGCTCGATGTCGAAGTCGAGCAGCATCTTGCCCGCCTTGCCGAGGCCCTTGGCCAGGCCCTTGATGTCCTTCATGCCGAAGCCGTCCTTGAGGTCGACGTCCTCCAGGACCTCCTTGGCCGCCTTCTTCGCGGCCTTCACGAACTCTTCCCAGATCTCGTGGTTGAGCTTGACCGCCGCCTCCGCGTACTCGCGCAGGATGTTGCTGATCTCCATCGCGGTGTCGAAGAGGACGGTCATCACGGGCTGGCTGCCGGTGGGCGCGGCGTTCGCGCCGTACCCGGAGCTGTGGGCCCACTGGTAGCCCTGCTGGGTCTTGCCCCAGGCGGAGGTGCCCCACACGGCGCTGCAGAACGTCTTCATGGCGTTCTCCCAGTCCGCCTGCTGCGGATTGGTGATGGTGGAGACCTCGGCGGTCAGTGAGCCGGAGACCGTGCCCAGGCACATCGTGGTGTTCGACCAGGTCTGGGAGAGCGAGTTGAGGTAGTGCTGCTGCGGCATGGGGAAGACGTCGGCCAGGCGCCCGACGCGCAGCGCCTTCTTCAGTACCGGCTGGAGGATGCTCCGTACCGTCTCGGGGATCATCTCCAGCACGCTGCGGATGAAGTCGTCGCCGCCGTCGTCGTCCCCCCACTTGAGGTCGGGGATCTTGCCGTAGTCCGGGGTCTTGTCCGTGACGGCGGGCACCGGGCGCGTCTCGGCGGCCTGGCCCGGCTTGGGATGGGCGGCGGCGTCGGCCTTCGAGTAGGCGTTCGCGGTCTCGGTGAAACCGACGGCTGCCCCGCCGATGCTGAGGACGCCCTTGCCCCAGACCTCCAGCCAGCGGTTGCCGGTCTTCATGTAGGCCTGGGAGAAGCGGGTCGCCTCCGTGCCCGCGCCGCCCGCGTCCGGGTACTTCTCCAGGCCCGACACGAGGTTCTTGGCGCCGGTGTGCATCATGCCCTGCTGCTGCGCGATGTGGCCCGACACCCGCCACAGGTCACTGGGCTTGACGTCGATGGTGCCCGAGCCGCCGGGCGGCTGCGCGGGGCCGGCCGGGGCGCCGGGGACCGCGGGGCCGGCCATCAGGCGCCGCCTCCCCAGCCGCGGAGCACGGAGCGGTTGGCCGCGTCGTAGTTGAGGTGGCCCTTGACGACCACCTCGTGCAGCCAGGCCTGGGCCGCGACGAGGTCCTGCGCGGAGCGGTCCCACTTGTCGAGCTCGTCGACGAAGGCGTCGCGGGCCTCGCCGTCCCAGGTCAGCACCACTTTGGTGGTGCGCTCGTACAGGCCGTCCAGCTTCTCGTTGAGCGTCTTGAGGATGCTTTCGAGTTCGCCCGACAGTCTGCGCAGCGTGGCGAAGTCGACGGTGATGCGGTCGTCGTCCGGCATGGTGTGGCTGTTCCCCCGTGGTTCACACATTCATACGTTCAGGCGTTCATGCGCTCATGCATTCATGCGTTCACATGTCGAGGATGCGGCTCTGCGGGCGCGCGGGCGGGGCCGGGTCGGGCGACTGCAGGGCGCGGGCCGCCGCGGGGACGTCCTCGCCGTCCTGCATCTTCTTCAGCCGTGACAGGGTCTCCATCTCCTGCTCGGTGAATCCGTCCCGGCTGGCCCGGGTGGCCGCTTCCAGCAGCACGACGACCTGGCGGATGCGGACGGCGTCCTCGGCCACGCCCTGGTGCAGGCTGCGGTAGGCGGTGGCCGTGGGGCCCTGCCAGCCCGCCGCGATGGCGTCGACGACACGGTCCATGCGGCGCGTCTGTTCGTTCAGGTACGCCTGCATGGCGTCGAGGTCGTCGGCGAGCCTGCCGAGGTCGTCCTGAGATACGTCGAGATCGGAGTCCCGCATCCCTGCCCCCGTCCGTTGCGCCCGCGGGCCGCTTCCCGGCCGTGGCTGATTTCAGACGGGAAGTCTAGGCAAGCGGCCCAATGCGGCCGGGGGCGGGGGTCGTTCGGGATCACGGGCACTCTCGGCCGCTGTCCGGGATCAGAGGTACGGAGCGAACTCGTCCAGGGCCCGCATGACCTCGGCCTCGCCCGCCGACGGCAGCTGCAGGACCACCTCGTCGATGCCGAGGGCGGCGTAGTGGGCCAGCTTGCCGGGGGTGGGCCGGACGGCGTAGGGAACCACCTGGAGCGACTTCGGGTCCCGCCCCGCCGCCTCCCACACCCCGCGCAGCACAGGCAGGGACTCGCTCAGCCCGCCACCGCCGATGGGCATCCACCCGTCGGCGTGGTCGGCGATCGCGGCGAAGAGCTTGGGCCCGGCGGCTCCGCCGATGAGGGTGCGGGGGCCGTGCAGCGGGACGCCCGGGGCGAGTTCGCGGGGGGCCCGCACCGGCTTGGGGAAGGCCGAGCTGGCCCGGACCCCGCCGAACTCACCGGCGTACGCGGTCGGTTCGGGCGCCCACAGCGCGCGCATCAGCGCCATCCGGTCCCGCACGAGCGCGCGCCGGGCCCCCCACTGGACCCCGTGGTCGGCGGCCTCCTCGACGTTCCAGCCGTAGCCGAGCCCGAGGGTGAACCGGCCGCCCGAGAGGTGGTCCAGGGTCGCGATCTGCTTGGCCAGCCCGATCGGGTCGTGCTGGGCGACCAGGGTGATCCCGGTGCCCAGCCCCAGCCGCTCGGTGACGGCGGCGGCCTGCCCGAGGGCCACGAAGGGGTCGAGGGTGCGCCCGTACTCCTCGGGCAGCGCCCCGCCCATCGGGGCCGGGGTCTCGCGGCTGACCGGGATGTGGGTGTGCTCGGGCAGGTAGAGCCCGGAGAACCCGCGCTCCTCGAGCGCGCGGGCGAGCGGCGCGGGCGCGATGGTCCGGTCGGTCAGGAAGACGGTGGTGGCGATCCGCAGGTTCGGTGTGCTCGGCATGTGTACAGAGACCTCCGTGACGTGGGTGGGGTCACGGTACGGGCTCGCGCGCGAGGTCGGCAGGGGACGGCGTGCGTCAGCCCCGGGGGTAGCGGGTCAGCCAGCCCGAGGCGGAGATCGTCGGGCTGTGCAGGGTGGGGCCCTGGGTCATCTCCAGGGCGAAGTCGTCGGAGAGTTCGAGCATCGTGGGCCGGCCCTCCAGGTCGGCCAGCCAGGCCGCCGGGAGGGCGGTCTCGCCGTGCAGGGCGCCCAGCAGGGCTCCGCACAGGGCGCCGGTCGCGGCGGAGTCCCCGCCGTGGTTGACCGCGAGGCGCAGGCCGTGGCGGATGTCCTCGGCGACCATGGCGCAGTACACGGCCACGGCGAGGGCGTCCTCGGCGTCGCGGCCGTCGCCCGGCGAGAGCGATTCGATGATCTTGGGCGACGGGACGCCCTGGGTGACGGCGGCCGTGGCTCGCTGGAGGGCGTCGGTGACCGGCTCCCGCCCGGCCCGGGAGCCGAGCAGGCCGAGCGCCCGCTGCACGGCCGAGTCGAGGCTCTCGCCGCGGGTCAGGCCGTGGACGATCACCGCGAAGGCGCCCGCCGACAGGTAGGCGGTCGGGTGCCCGTGGCTCTGCGCGGCGCACTCGACGGCGAGCTGGAGCACCAGTGCGGGCTCCCAGCCGACGAGCAGGCCGAAGGGCGAGGAGCGGACCGTGGCGCCGGTGTCCCGGGCGGTGGGGTTCTTCGGGTGCTCCAGGGTGCCGAGGATCTCGTCGCCGAAGCCGGTCATGCAGGCCCGGTCGGGCCCGCGGCGGGCGTAGAGCCACTCCTCGTGGGCGAGCCAGCCGTTCTCCTTGCGCCGCTCGTCCGGGCCCCAGTCGTGCTGGGTCGCGGCCCACCGCAGGTAGGCGCGGTGGACGTCGGTGGGCGGGTGCCAGGCGCCCGTGTCCCGGCGCACGTGGGCGCGGATCAGGCCGTCGACGGTGAAGAGGGTGAGCTGCGTGGCGGCGGTGACGGCGCCGCGTCGGCCGAAGGCGGGGGCGAGTTCGGTCAGGCCCGCCGGGCCGTGGGCCTCGCGGATCGCGTCGAGGGAGAGCCCGGCGACCGGCGCGCCGAGCGCGTCGCCGAGGGCGGAGCCGAGCAGGGCGCCGCGCACCCGGCTGCGGAAGTCCTGCTGTTCGACCCGGCCCCACAGGCCCGTGGTCACGCTTCCCGTCGTCACGCTTCCCGCCGCCAAGTCCATCAACGCATCCCCCCGCTGGCTCTGGCGGGCACTGTAGTGGACCCGCTCGTTCGAATCCGGAGGGCGGTCGTCAACCGACCCGTATGTGGGCGGAGAAAGGCCGGAATGCGCGGGCGGGTAAGCGTGTTTCCGGCCGTGCCACGACCCTCGGTGGGGCGCGTGCGGGCCGCCTGTCCTCAATCGGGCGCCCGGGTGGCACGTTTTGCCACTCGCCTTGGAAGCAGCTGTTTCCGGCCACGCCTCGTTCACACGGCGTTCTTCCCGGGCCCACAGATTCGACGGCATGAAGAAGGCAACCCTCGCCGCGACCGCCGTCGCCTCCGCTCTCACCCTCGCCGCCCTCGTCACCCCGGCCGCCAGCGCCCACTGGGACGGCCACCAGGACGGCCACGGCCGCTCCGCCATCCCGTTCACCGCCGCCACCGTCACCGCCGGCGCCGACGGCTCGTACACCGTGAAGTGGGACGCCAAGGGCGTGACGGGCGCCAAGGGCGTCCGCCGGGTCGAGATCAAGGCCAACGGCAAGGTCGTCGCCAGGGGCGGCGCCCGGGGCGAGGCCGTCGTGCGGGGACTGCCCGCCGCCGACCGCCAGTGGTTCGACTTCGCGCCGGACCACGGCCAGGGCCTGCGCCTCGCCGACCGCCTGGTCACGCTGGACGGCGCGGTCAACTTCCGTGACGCGGGCGGCTACCGCACCGCCACCGGCCAGTGGGTCAAGATGGGCGAGGTCTACCGCTCGGACGCCCTGAACAAGCTCACCCCGGGCGACCTCGCCAAGCTCCAGCGGCTGCGCGTCAAGACCGTCTTCGACCTGCGCATGGAGGACGAGCGGACCAAGGACGCCGACAAGGTCCCGGCGGGCGCGACGTACGTCGTCGCCGACGTCTTCGCGGGCTCCGGCTCCTTCCAGACCCTGCCGAAGACCCCCGACGAGGCCGTCAAGGCCATGACCGACGCGGAGAAGGCGATGGTCAGCGGCGCGGGCGGCAAGAAGGCCTACACGCAGGTCTTCGCGGGCATCGAGAACGACCGCTCGCGCGCCGTCCTCTTCCACTGCACCGCGGGCAAGGACCGCACCGGCTGGGCCAACGCCTCCCTGCTGACCGCGCTCGGCGTGCCGAGCGAGACCGTCATGGCCGACTACCTCGCCAGCAACGACTACCGCAAGGCCGCCAACGACGCCGTCCTCGCGCACCTCCCGGCCCCGCAGGCCGCCGTCTACAAGCCGATGCTCGACGTCCGCCCCGAGTACCTCAACGCCGGGTACGCCGAGGTCAAGGCCACGTACGGCTCCTTCGACCGCTACCTCGACAAGGGCCTCGGCATCGACGCGCGCGAGCTGAAGGAGCTCAAGCGGGACCTGCTCGTCGGCTGACCCCGCCCGCTCCCCCTGCCGGCCCCCGCTCCCGAACCCGCCCGCGCCGCCGCCTACTCCAGTACGGGCAGCAGCGCGGGCAGGTGCCCGTCCGAGGCGAGCGCCGCCCGCTGCCGCTCCTCGGGGACCTCGCCGTACAGCGACGTACGGGGACGCGCCGGCCGCCCCGCCGCCTCCGCGATCGCGACCAGGTCCCTGACCGACTTGTACGAGCCGTAACCGGAGCCCGCCATCCGGGAGATGGTCTCCTCCATCAGCGTCCCGCCCAGGTCGTTCGCCCCCGAGCGCAGCATCTCGGCCGCGCCCTCGGCGCCCAGCTTGACCCAGCTGGTCTGGATGTTGGTGATGTGCGGGTGCAGCAGCAGCCGGGCCATCGCGATCACCGCCCGGTTGTCGCGCGCCGTCGGGCCGGGCCGGGCGATGCCCGCCAGGTACACGGGCGCGTTGGTGTGGATGAAGGGCAGCGTCACGAACTCCGTGAAGCCGCCCGTCCGCTGCTGGATCCGGGCCAGGGTGCGCAGATGCCCGAGCCAGTGCCGCGGCTGGTCCACGTGGCCGTACATCATCGTCGACGAGGAGCGGATGCCCAGCTCGTGCGCGGTGGTGACGACGTCGATCCAGTCGGCCGTGGGCAGCTTGCCCTTGGTCAGCACCCAGCGGACCTCGTCGTCCAGGATCTCCGCCGCCGTCCCCGGGATCGAGTCCAGGCCCGCCTCCTTGGCCGCCGTCAGCCAGTCGCGGACCGACATCCCGGTGCGGGTCGCGCCGTTGACGACCTCCATGGGGGAGAAGGCGTGCACGTGCATGCCGGGAACCCGCGCCTTCACCGCGCGCGCGATGTCGAAGTACGCCGTCCCGGGCAGGTCCGGGTGGATGCCGCCCTGCATGCACACCTCGACCGCGCCCACGTCCCACGCCTGCTCGGCGCGGTCGGCCACCTGGTCGAGGGAGAGGGTGTAGGCGTCGGCGTCGGTGCGGCGCTGCGCGAAGGCGCAGAACCGGCAGCCGGTGTAACAGACGTTGGTGAAGTTGATGTTCCGCGTGACGATGTACGTCACCTCCTCGCCGACGACCGACTTGCGCAGGTCGTCCGCGATCCGGCAGAGCGCGTCCAGGGCGGGCCCGTCCGCGTGGAGCAGGGCGAGGGCCTGGTCGTCGGTGAGCTTCGTCGGGTCGTCGGCGGCCTGGGCGAGAGCCGCGCGGACCTCGGTGCCGAGGCGCTCGGGGTCCGAAGAGGCCGCGCCCGGGACCATCCCCGCGTCCGGGACCATGCCCGGGGCCGCGGCCTCGCGCAGGGCCTCCCAGTCGCCGTACACGTGGTCGAAGTCGTCCCGCCGGTCGCCGGTGCGGCCCTCGGTGTCGATCGTGGCGTGCAGATCGGTGCGCCCGGTGCCCGCGAACCCGCCGTCCGGCTCCTGCCACGGCCGCCCCACCACGGCCGCGCCCTCGACCGCGAGCCCGGTGCGTACGTCGGCCAGCGCGCGCACGTGCGGCAGCAGCCGGGGATCCAGCCAGGGCTCGCCGCGCTCCAGGAACTCCGGGTAGATGGTCAGGCGCTCGCGCAGCTCGAACCCGGCGGCGGCGGTCCGCGCGGCCAGCTCCTCGATGTGCGGCCAGGGCCGCTCGGGGTTGACGTGGTCCGGGGTGAGCGGGGAGACCCCGCCCCAGTCGTCGATGCCCGCGCCGATGAGCAGGGCGTACTCGGCGTCCACCAGGTTCGGCGGGGCCTGGATCCGGGCGGCCGGGCCCAGGATGTGCCGGGCCACCGCGATGGCCGCGGCCAGCTCCTCCAGCTCCGCGTCGGGCATCGCGCGCATCGCGGTGTCCGGCTTGGCGCGGAAGTTCTGGACGATGACCTCCTGGATGCCGTGATAGGCCCGCTGGATCCGGCGCAGCTCGAAGAACGCGTCCGCGCGCTCCTCGTACGACTCGCCGATCCCGATCAGCACCCCGGTCGTGAAGGGGACGTTCGAGCGGCCGGCGTCCTCCAGGACGCGCAGCCGTACGGCCGGTTCCTTGTCCGGGGAGCCGTGGTGCGGGCCGCCCGGCTCGGACCACAGCCGGGTCGCGGTGGTCTCCAGCATCATCCCCATCGAGGGCGCGACGGGCTTGAGGCGCTGGAGGTCGGACCAGGTCAGCACCCCGGGGTTGAGGTGCGGGAGCAGCCCCGTCTCCTCCAGGACCCGGATCGCCATCGCGCGGACGTAGGCGAGCGTGTCGTCGTAGCCGTGCGCCTCGAGCCACTCGCGGGCCTCGGGCCAGCGCTCCTCGGGGCGGTCGCCGAGCGTGAACAGGGCTTCCTTGCAGCCCATCGCCGCGCCCTGGCGGGCGATGTCGAGGACCTCGTCGGGGGAGAGGTACATGCCGTGGCCCGCGCGGCGCAGCTTGCCGGGGACCGTCACGAAGGTGCAGTAGTGGCACGTGTCGCGGCAGAGGCGGGTGAGGGGGATGAAGACCTTGCGGGAGTACGTGATGACCCCCGGGCGGCCCGCGGCGGCGAGCCCGGAGTCCCGGACGCGGGCGGCGGACGCGGAGAGGTCCCGCAGGGCCTCGCCGCGCGCCTGGAGCAGTACGGCCGCCTCGGCCGCGTCGAGCGCGACGCCGTCGCGCGCCCGCTTGAGGGCGCGGCGCATGGAGTTGTCGGTCGGGCCGGGGGCCGCGGCCGGTCCGGAAGCGGCGGCCGGTCCGGAAGCGGCGGCCGGAGTGGGCGCGGCGGCCGGGGTGGGCTCGGCCGGAGCGTTGCTCGGAGTGCTCATGCTGCGAGCATACGATCCGAGGATCCCCGGGCGAGGGCCGTCGTGTCGCTCCTCATCGCATCAGCTCACCGGCGTTGACCAGCAGGGACTGGCCGGTTATCGCCCGGGCGCGGTCGGAGGCGAGGAAGACCGCGGCGTCCGCGACGTCCCCGTCGGTCGCCAGTTCGGGCAGTGCCATCCGCTGCGTGAGGCGGGCCAGCACCTCGGCCTCCGGAACGTTCTCGGAGTGCGCGCTGAAGGTGACGAACGCCTGCACGGGCGGCCCCCACATCCAGCCCGGCAGCACGGTGTTGACCCGGATCCGGTCCGGGCCCAGCTCGCGGGCCATGGAGTACATGGCGGAGGTCAGCGCGCCCTTGGAAGCGGCGTACGCGGCCTGCTGGACCTCGGAGGGGGCGGCGATCGCGGACTGCGTGCCGATGATGACGACGGAGCCGCCGTTCGCCTTCAGGGCGGGCAGGCAGGCGCGGGTCATGCGCAGGGTGCCGAGCAGGTTGACGTCGAGGACCTGCTGCCAGGTGCCGAAGTCGGCGTCCTGGAGACCGCCGAAGTAGGAGTCCCAGGCGGCGACGTGCACGACGGCGTCGATCCCGCCGAACCGCTCCCGCGCGAGGGCGGCGAGGGCGGCGCACTGGGCCTCGTCGGTGATGTCGGTGGCGAGGTGGGCCGTGTGCGTGCCGTCGGGGTCGATCTCGGCGGCGGACTTGACGAGATTGGCCTCGGTGCGGGCGCCGAGGACGGCGTTCCCGCCGTCGCGGACGACGGTGGCGGCGACCTGGTGCCCCAGCCCGGCGCCGACGCCGGAGACGATGACAGTCTTGCCTTGCAGCAGCATGCGGACTCCTCGCGGGGCAGGGCGTTCGGCCTCGATCTGACGATGCGTCAGGCTACGGCGGCGGGGCCGGTGTGGGAACCCCCGTACCGGAGCTTCCCGGCGGGGTTCGGGGGGATCCGGCGGGTGGACCGTCTCCCGCCCCTCCCCATCTGACGTCGTATCAGCTAGACCGTTCCCATGACGACAGAAGACCAGAACGCGCGGGCCGCGGACACCCGCCCCGACGACTACGCCGCGCTCGCGTCCGTCGGCCCGTACGGCGTGCACCCCGGCCACGCGCTCATCACCATGGTCGAACCGCACCCGGGCCACGAGTTCGCGTACAACCGCTGGTACGAGGACGACCACTACTACGCGGGCGCCATGGCCATGCCGTGGATGTTCGCCGGGCGCCGCTGGGTCGCCACCCGCGAACTCCAGGAGCTGCGCTACCCCGAGAAGTCGGCCGTCGCCCAGCCGGTCACAGCCGGGTGCTACATCTCGACGTACTGGGTGACCGAGGGCCGCTACGACGAGCACATGAAGTGGACCGTCGGCATCAACAAGCGGCTGAACCGCGACGGCCGGGTCTATCAGGACCGTACGCACGTCTTCACGGCCTTCCAGGACCACGAGGCGACCGTCTACCGCGACGGGGCCGCCGGCCCCCGGGACTACCACGCGATGGACCACCCGTACGCCGGGCTCGTCGTCCAGGTCATCGACGCGGAGGGGCCCGAGCAGCGGGCGGAGCTGCTGGAGTGGCTGCGCTCGCGCCACCTGCCGCAGCGGCTGCACGGCTCACCGGCCGCGATGGTGACGGTCTTCCGGCCGACCCCGCTGCCGGGCGACCGGATGACGTACGTCAAGCAGGTCGAGGGGGTCGACACCCGGCTGACGCTGCTGTGGTTCCTGGAGGCCGACCCGCGCACCTGCTGGGACCGCTTCCAGGGGCTGGACGCGGAGGTCGCGGCGGCCGGGCTCGGCGGGCGGGTGGAGCTGGTCGCGCCGTTCATCCCGACGGTGCCGGGGACGGACCGGTACGTCGACCAGCTGCGTCAGCGCGGGTGACCTCGGCGGACGCGGACATGGCCGAGCCCCCTCGGCTGAGACGGCGGGCCAGTCGAGAGGGCTCCAGTCAGTACTGCGGGTACTGCGGGTGCTGCAGGTACTGCAGGTACTACGGGTACCGCGGGCAGGTCGGTCGGGACGTTCGTCGTGATGTTCAGACGAGCTGTCCCAGCCGGCCTTCGTTGACCTCGGTGACGAACGAGGTCCAGGAACCCGGCGCGAAGGCGATGGACGGGCCGTCCTGCACCTTCGAGTCGCGGACCGCGATGGCCTCGGTGACGGGGGACTTGACTTCGACGCACGCGCCGTTGCCGCCGGAGTACGAGGACTTCGTCCAGTTTTCCGTGGCGCCCAGTCGAATAGCCATGTTTTTCTCCGGTTCAGCGAGTCGTTCCGAATTGGCGCCAACCCATTCCCTGGTTGACGTGATCGACGCTACCGGCACCGCCCGACGGGTGAAGAGGCCATTCACCCTTCCGGATGGCATATTCAGGCCAGGTCTTCCGTGGCCGGGCAGTGACGGTGTACCGTACCGGCGCCCGCCGCCACCTGCCCGGTTTGCTCCGGTATTACCGGCGCTTGCCCGCATGGTCGTTGATGATGTCGGAGATGAACTCCCGCGTCTGGTCCACATTGAGGGCCTGGGCGCGCAGGTGCTCGTACATCACGCTGTACTTCTGAACGTCATTCGCCTTCTCCAGGTACAAATCGCTCGTGACGCCTTCGATGTAGACGACCGTCGAATCCGAGGCGTCCGGGAATTCCAGAATGGCGTACTGGCCGTTCACGCCGGGGTGCGCGCCCATGGTGAACGGCATCACCTGGACGGTGACGTACGGCTGTTCCGACTGCTCTATCAAGTACTCCAGCTGCCGGACCATCAACTGCCCGTCGCCCACGCGGCGGCGCAGGGCGGCCTCGTCGATGACCGCCCACAGGCGCAGCGGGCCGACGTCGGCGTTGCTGTTGTCGGTCTCCGAGAGCCGCTTCTGGCGGTGCATCCGGACCTGTACGCGCTTCTCGATGTCGACCGGCGCGGTCTCCGGCAGCGCGCCGCGGATCAGCGCCTGGGCGTACTCCGGGGTCTGCAGCAGACCCGGGACCACCTGGGGCTCGTACGTCCGCAGGCTGGCCGCGTCCGTCTCCAGGCCGATGTAGACGCTGTACGGGATGTCGCCGAAGGCGTGCCACCAGCCCTGCTGGCGGGAGTCCTTGGCCATCTGCATCAGGGAGTCGACGAGCCGGCGGTCCTCGACCTCGTACACGTCGCACAGGTCGCGGACGTCGCGCTGGCTGATGGAACGGCGGCCGTTCTCGAGGCGGCTGATCTTGGACTGGGAAACGAGCAGGCGTTCGGCGACCTGCTCGGCCGTCATGCCCTTGTCCTCGCGGAGCTTGCGCAGCTCCATGCCCAATCGGCGGCGTCGGACGGTGGGGTTGACATTGGACGCCACGATGACGGCACCTCCGCGTGCTTGCTGTTTGCTTACTGTCTCTCTGCGTGTCTGATGATGAGCAGACTGCCATCGAAGGGCGGGACCCCGCTGGGGAACGGGCCGGAACGGTTCCGCGGGGTCGTTCCGCGGGGCCGTTCTGTCGGGCCGTTCTGTGGGGCCGTGCGCACGCCCCTCGGCGCGGACGCCTCCGGTACAAGCAGACGCGCGGGGTGGCGGGGCCGGTGGACCGGCCCGCCACCCCGCGCGCTGGGGTGTGCTCGGTGACGCGGTGGATCAGTGTGCGGCGGCGCGGGCCATCGCACCCGTGCGGCGCGGCTGCAGCGGAACGCCGGTGGCCACCCCGCGGGCGGTCGGCGGCGAAGCCGGTGCCGGAACGCGGTCGCGGCGCGGCTGTGCGGCCACACCGTTCTGAACGTCCATCACGGCGTGTGCCACGAGGCCGCCCATGGGGTCGTGCCGAATCAGGTCCCGCAGGCGGGACCTGGACGAACGACCCTCGTTGCCGGGGTAAAGATGCTTGCCGAGTCCGACCGCGTGGGCCAGGGCGGCGAGCGCCGCGGTCCGCGGGTCCGGGGGTACGCCGGTGCGGATCGCGCTGTCCAGCCGGGATCGGATCTCCCGGCTGATTGCCGTGTCGGTCGCTTGGTAGCGAGTCGTCGGCAGCACCCCGCACATCTGTCCCGCGACGGCATGAACCATGCCGCAACGCTCCAGGTGAGCGAGGTACACCTGGCGGAGCCCCAGTCGGGGTCCGCCGATCCAGTGGACCGCCCGAACCGGGCTGCCGCGACGGCGCAGCAGTTCCAGTGCGGAGTCCAGGGTCGGATCTCCTGTCGGCCGTGGCATCACCACGGCGATACGATCCCCGTCTGGGGCTATCCGTCCTGCCAGAGCCAGCTCCACTAGCTGTGCCCCGGCCAGGCCGAGGTCGAGCGACTGCGGCTGCGCCGTGGTTCCCGTTGCCGGGTCCAAAGCGAGCAGCAGAAGCTCCTCCGGAATTGTTCTGCGGCTCCTGCCCATCCATGCCTCCCCGCGTGGATGAGTGACAGGGTGACCCCTCTCACATTCATCTGTCGAGAGTGCCTGGTCGCTTTGTGGTGGAACCGGCAACTATGTCGTTCTCGTCTAGCACGGGGGCGATGCCCCCTAGACGGGACACTGTTAGACGGTTCGGACAGCGGTCCGGCCAGCGGCCGGACGTCGATCGAGGAGGAACTGGTGGCGGGCGAGTCCCCCGACAAGTCGGTAAAGCAAGGCGCGGGTGCGCCGGGGGCGGCGGAATCCGACCCTCGCCTGTCGGTGTTCCGTCCCCGGGATCCGGAGGCCGCCTCCGAGCCCCCTGAGGAGCCCGAGGGCTCCGAGGAGTCCAAGGGCTCCGAGGAGTCCGAGGGGAAGGACGATCCCCTGCGCGCCGCGGTTGCGGCGTGGGTGGCATCGGCGGACGAGCCGGATGCGGAAGCGCATGCGGACGCGGACGCGGAGGCGGGTGAATCGGAGGCCGCCGCGGAGCCGGACGCTGCCCGTACGGACGCGCCCGAGCCCGCGTCCAAGGATTCCGCTTCGGCGCCCCGAGCGTCCCGCGACGCGGAAGGCGAGGGTCCGGGCGAGGCGTCGCCGACCGCGTCCAAGGACACCGACCGACCCGCGTCCAAGGATTCCGCTTCTTCCTCCGAAGCCGCTGATCCCGAACGCACGTCGGTTTTCCGGCGCCCCCTGACTCCTTCCGCTGATGCCCCGGATTCTCTGAAGCCCGCTCCGGGGGATGACCGGACCACCGCGTTCGAGGCCTTCCGCCGCAACCCCGGCTCCGGCTCCGGCACCCCGAAGCAGGATTCCGCTTCCCGCCCGGACCCGCGCCTGACCCAGGCCCCCGACTCGGGCAGCGAGCGCACGGCCGTCTTCCGCGCCGTCCGCCCGGACGCGACCCCCAAGCCGGCCTCCGGCTCGTCGGACGCCGACGGCGGCTCGGACCGTTCCGCCCCGGCGGCTCCCAAGCCGGGCTCCGCCTCGGCCGCCGCCGACGGCCGGACGGATCGTTCCGCTCAGCCGCGTGCGGCGGGCTCTGACGAGCCCGTGCGCTCCGGCGCTGCGTCTGACCGCTCCACGGACGGCGATGCCAAGTCTTCGGCTGCCGCCGACAGCGAGCGCACGGCCGTGTTCCGGGCTGTGCGCCCGGACGCGGCCCCCAAGCCGGGCTCCGGCTCGGCTGACCGCGATGGCGGCTCGGACCGTTCCGCCCCGGCGGGCGGTAAGTCGGGTGCGCAGGGCGCTGACGGGTCTGCGCCCTCCGGGCGCCCGGGCTCGGGCTCGCCCGACCGCCCGGCGGACGGCGATGCCAAGTCTCCGGCTGCCGCTGACGGCGAGCGCACGGCAGTGTTCCGGGCCTTGCGCCCGGATGCGCGTCCGGCGGGCTCCGGTTCGGCCGGCGCCAAGCCGGGCTCCGGCTCGGATGACCGCGATGGCGGGTCCGACCGTTCTGCCCCGGCGGGCGGCAAGGGTGCCGGCGCAGCCGGGCGTCCTGCTTCCGGCGCCGGGGCCCCGGACGCCAAGGCTTCGGCTGCCGCCGACAGTGAGCGCACGGCGGTTTTCCGGGCCGTGCGGCCCGATGCCCGGCCGGGCGATGCCAAGGACCGGGCGACCGGCTCGGGTCCGGCGGACGCCACGAGCCGGGCCACGGGCTCCGGTCCGGCTGACGGGACCAAGCGGCCCACGGGCTCCGGTCCGGCTGACGGGACCAAGCGGCCCACGGGCTCCGGTCCGGCTGACGGGACCAAGCGGCCCACGGGCTCCGGTCCGGCTGACGG